>JAYVXK010000631.1:0-5446 GCA_043785265.1 Myxococcales bacterium
CAAGATCGTGCCCGAAGGGCTTTTCGATCACGATACGCCGCCAGCCCTTACCCTTATTCAGGCCGGCTGCGGCAAGACCTTCGGCAATTTGCGCGTACTGGCTGGGCTGGGTGGAAAGGTAGAACAGAACGTTGTCTTCAGTCTTGCTGGCGTCTTCAACCCCGGCGAGGTGCTTGCCGAGTTCGCCGAATGAAGTGGGGTCGCCCACGTCGCCCGCCACGTAAGTGAGGCCTTGTGCGAACGAGCGCCACAGGTCTTCGTCGAAGGGGGAATCTTCCAGGAATTGTTTCACGGAATCGTGCATGTGATTCCGAAACTCATCGTTCGTCATGGCGGTGCGCGAAACACCCACCACGGCGAAGCCGGGGGCCAGCCTTCCCTCATAGGCCAGGCGGTAAAGCGCAGGCATCAGCTTGCGCTTGGTGAGATCACCAGACGCGCCGAAGATCACGACCGCACAGGCATCCCCTGTGCGGTCAGCGTCGATGCCCGCTCGCAGCGGGTTCTGCGGCACCATTCGTCAGGCCTTCTTCACCGCGTGTCCACCGAACTCGTTGCGCAACGCCGCCAACACCCGCATCGCGAAGCTGTTGTCTTGGCGTGATGTGAATCGAGCGAACAACGCCGCGGCGATCGTCGGTACGGGCACGGCATGAGCGACCCCTTCGTTGACGGTCCATCGACCTTCGCCCGAATCCTCGACATAAGGCTTCAGATCCTTGAGCTCGGGATCCTTCTCGAACGCTCGTTGTGCAAGCTCGCAGAGCCACGAACGCACGACCGATCCGTTGTTCCACACCCGAGTGACTTCGCGCAGGTCGTAGCCATAGTCGGTCGCTCGCATCAGCTCGAAGCCCTCTGCGTAAGACTGCATCATCGCGTACTCGATGCCGTTGTGAACCATCTTGCAGAAGTGCCCAGCGCCTGCTTTGCCGAAGTATCCAAGTCCATTCGGAGGCGCGAGTGTTTCGAGTGCGGGCTTGCAGACCTCGAATGCGGTCTTGTCGCCGCCAACCATCAGCGAATAGCCATTCGCCAAGCCCCAGATGCCACCGGATGTGCCCGCGTCCAGGAAACGCAGCTGCTTTTTCTCGAGATCTGCAGAGCGACGAATCGAGTCGCGGAAGTTGGAGTTGCCCCCATCGATGATGATGTCTTGCGCGCTCATCAACGACGCAAGCTTCTGAATGGTGTCTTCGGTGGGAGCGCCAGATGGCACCATCACCCAGACCGCGCGTGGCGCGTCGAGCTTCTTCACGAGATCTTCAAGCGAGCTTGCGCCTGTCGCGCCTTCTTTCGTCAGCCGTTCGACGGCCGCTGAATCACGGTCGTAGGCCACGACCTTGTGGCCACCGCCCATAAGGCGCTTGACCATGTTCCCACCCATTTTGCCGAGACCAATGATTGCAATCTGCATGCGTTTCCTCGCTAGCGAGCGTTCACTTCGTCGCGAGAGGATACACGGTCTGCTGCTGTGTCCGCACCTCGCTTAGCTGTGGAAGGCCTGCCCGCCTGTGACGAAATTGTTTGGGGCGGCACGCACGCACCAGCCCACCCAAACGGCATGCCGATTGCCCAAGTTTGGGTCGTGGTTAACTTCGAGGCTGAAATGAGGCATCTCATGCGTGAAACGCTTCCCAGTCGAATTCTAGGTGTGGTGCAGCTTCGAGTCGGCGGTCACATCTACGCTTTGCCGGTTCATTCGGTCACTTTCACTAGTGATGACGGCGACAAAGCCTCAGGCGGCTTTTTTACGAATGGCAACGACTTTGGAATTGTCGTCCGAGAAGGGGCTTCGGCCCAAGACGTGCAAAGTCAAATGAACCAGGCGTGCATCGACGCCGTTCGTCACTTGTCCAAACGCTTTCTGAGCTGACCTCAGCAGCGGTTGTTCGTCGCGCGGAGCGACGAGTTCAAAAGGAGAAACTTCCATGGCTCAATCCAGTGCTCCGGCCCTCGCCCAATCCGAAAGTTCGGCGACGATCGAAACTGTCCCCCCGCCCGCAAAAGTTCGTCGTCCCCGTGGCTTCGCCGCGATGGATCGTCAGCGCGTGAGCGAAATCGCCAGCAAAGGCGGCAAGGCGGCTCACGTCGCCGGTACCGCGCACGAGTTCACGCGCGACGAAGCACGCGAAGCCGGTCGCAAGGGCGGATTCGCGACGCACGCCAAACGCAAGGCAAGCAAGGACGAATCGTCCACCTGAAGTCATCGCTCCGCGTGCTCGATTGAGCCATGAATGCGGACCGATTCGAAGACTGCGCTACCATGTGGCGCGATGGCGCTGCCTGCAGTCTCCGTGATGCATCCACACGTCGAACTCTTGCCAGATGGCAGTCCCATCGTGCGAGGTACGCGTGTGCCGGTGCGCCGACTTTGGGCCTGGCATCGGCGCGGCACGTCGATCGAGACTCTTCTCAAGCGCTATCCGCAGCTTGGCCCAGCGCGCGTGCTCGACGCGCTTGCGTTCGCTTATGACAATCAAGAACTCGTCCACGCCGACTTGGAGCGCGAGCGAGAGGCTCTTGGGCAAGACGTAGTGCCACCGGCACCCACGCAGACCAAGTTGCCGTTTTCGCCGAAGTAGATCCAACGCCCCAGTGGCGCGTCTCAGCGGTGTGAGACTCTCTCTACCCTGGGGCTTGCCTGCCGGAAAACGCCGGATTTGGCTAATTTTGGCTACGTTCGCCGGCATCGCTGGCGGTGGCCTCGTTGGATATCGCGCCGCTTGGCATGATCCGATTGCTGCGGCCACGAGTTGGCGCGTGCGCATTGCCAAGGTTCAGCATGCGCCCAACGCGTCGACCGGCCTCTTGCTGCATGTGGCTGGCAGACCCGACGTCGAACTCGCAGAGGGCTCAGAGATTCCTGCAGGTGGCAGTGTCACGACCGACGCGCACACCCGCGCGAAGCTCGAGGGCATCGACGGAACGCAGATCGCCATCGATACCGACAGCGCACTCACTGTGTTGGCCGGACCACGCGCCATGCGCCTCGAAAAAGGCGTGATGCTGGCAGACGTCGCCCACGTGGACGCCGCGCCGCCTGCTGTGATTTCGACTCCGCAGGGCGACGTGTCTGTGATCGGCACCAAGCTCGAAGTCACAGCTACGCCCGATCGCACGCACGTCGAAGTGTTGCGCGGACTCGTGAGACTCGCGCATCCCGGGTCGCCGACCACTGAAATACTCGCAGGGCAAGAGGGCATCGCGTCGGACGCTGGCATCGATTTGGTCTCCGCTGCGGACTTGGCGCAGCGAGTCGCATTTGGCCAGCAGTTCGGCATCGAGCCGTCGCACAACGACGACGCAGACGCGCCCCTTGGTGGACTCGGCGAATTGCGCGCTCGCAAGCCTGGATCTTCGGACGAGAAAGACCACGCGCTTCGTCTTGGGCGTCACGCGATCAAAGTCCGGATGGTCGGCGGAATGGCGCGAACCGAGATCGACGAGACTTTCGCGAACGATTCGGACGACGTGCTCGAAGGCGTCTACCGCTTTCCTCTGCCGGCGAACGCGCAAATCGAGCAACTCTCATTGGAGGTCGACGACAAGCTGGTCGAGGGTGCGTTCGTCGACAAAAACAAGGGCCAGGCGATTTGGCGAGGCGCGATTCAAAACGCTGCTCCCGCTGCGCCCAAGCCTGTTCAAGAAATCTTCTGGGTTCCAGGTCCGTGGCGCGATCCCGCGTTGCTCGAGTGGCAACGAGGCGGTCGCTTCGAGCTGAAGATCTTCCCGATTCAAAAGCACGCGTCGCGTCGTGTGGTCATCGCGTACACGGAGCATCTTGCGCCCATCGCAGGACGTCGACGGTATGTGTATCCGCTGCCCAACGACCCCAAGCTCACCGTGGATGATCTGTTCGTGGACGTGCAAGTGCTCGGCAATGACCCGAGCGTCCCTGTGCAAGTGCGTGGCTACGAACTCGATTCTTCGAAGGTAGATGGCGGCGTTCGACTCTCGCGCGATCTTGGCAAGACCATCCCGAGCGGAGATCTCACAGTCGAATATGCAGTCGTCGACGCGCGCAGCGAGATGAGCGCGTGGGCGTTCACCGCTGCACCAAAAGACTCGAAATCAGCCGCCGATCGATTCGCGTTGATCGCACTGCGCCCCAAGCTGCCGACATGGGGAGAGACCAAGCCTCGCGACTATGTGATCGTCGTCGACAGCGGTCGATCCATGTTTGGTGAGCGCTTCAAGCGCGCATCGCGTCTCGCCGAGCAGATGACAGAAGAAATGGATCGTCGCGATCGCGTGACGGTGATCACCTGCGACCTCACGTGCCGGCGCATGCCTGGTGGAATGAAGCCAGCAGGTTCAGCCACCGCGCACGACGCCGATGCGTTCCTCGCGGGGATTACGTCAGACGGCGCGAGTGATCTAGGAGCTGCCGTACGCGAAGCGACGACACTCACGGATCCAGCAAGAGACAGCCGGATTGTGCTTCTCAGCGACGGCGTGGCAAGCGGGGGATATCGATCTCTTGCCCGCCTGTCGCGCGAGGTCGCTGCAGTCACCGATGCGCGCACCTCCGTGGTGACCGTGCCGATCGGCAGTGACGCAGACACCACCACGCTCGGCGAAATCGCTCGCGGTGGTGGTGGCGCGATGGTGCCCTACGCTCCTGGCGAGCCGCTCGAAGCTGCAGCGCTCGAAGTGCTCGCGGCGACCTACGGCAAGACTCTTCGTGATGTGCACGTCACATTGCCCGCGGGGCTCGAAGACATTGCTCCCGAAGCGATCGCTCCAGTTCGCGCCGGCTCTGAAGTCCTCGTCGCTGCGCGCATGAAAGACGATCGCATCAGCGGAGACGTGGTGATGACAGGCACACTCGCTGGAGAGCCGTTTACCGCGAAATTCCCGCTCGACCTGACGAGCTCGACTGCCGCGGGCAACGCATTCGTGCCTCGTGAATTTGCGGCGTTGCGCATCGCCGACAAGGAGCGCTTGCCTGGAGACGACTCGCGCGCAGAACTCGTCTCGCTCTCGCAGCGCTTCAGCGTACCGTCGAAGTACACCTCGCTTCTGGTGCTCGAGAGCGACGCGATGTTTCAAGCGTTCGGCATCGATCACGCGAATCGCGACTCTGCATGGAACGGCGAGTCGCTTGCTGTCGGCACCGTCCTCGTAGGCGGCGGGGACGCAGCCACACCAGACGACACAAGAACGGCCTCTGCACTCGACGGACTTCTCGAAACCACGACCTCTCCGGGGGCCAAGTTTGGCGGCAGCAGCGGCAGCAGCGGCCCATTGAGAGCGGATGACGACGAGAAGAAGCCCGCCTTTTCTGCACCCGCCCCCACGACCACGGCAAAGGCTGCGCATGCGCCTCCGTGGGGTGGTTGGCGAGAGCAAAGGCGAGGCGGGCAATTCATGCGCAAGGTCTGGCACCGCGAAGCCACGATCGGCGCAGATACTGGGGAGATCGTGTCGTTCGACCGACTCA
>JAYVXK010000632.1:0-1585 GCA_043785265.1 Myxococcales bacterium
ATCGTGCGAGGTGCATGGCTCGCTGCAGTGTGGGACGCGCTCGATCCGCGAGAAGAGACGGTCATTCGTGCGATCGCCGCCAAGCTGCTCATTGCACCAACCGACGTCGAAAACATGCGGAACGAAGCCATCGCCCGCGTGGAGTCTCGTCACATGAGCGGGCTCGCGACAGTGGATGCCGTTCGTTACTTGCTCGCCGATCGCGTCCCTGGCGCGGGTGTCGCGCTCGCCGCATTTGCAGGCCACCTCACGCTGCCTCGGCGCTTTCGCGAAGAAGCGCTCGCGCAGGTCGGTCACGGTGCTGCAGTGACTCTCGCCGGTCGCTACAAGGGCATCACCAATGACGACAAACTCCAGGCTCTCGCGATCGCGTACGCGGCGGCAATGCACGACGATCCGTCGGTCGCGCGGCAATCACTTCTCCGCGCTCGCCTCGATCGCGTGGCGGTCGATCTCGGCGATGATCCCGCGCGCGCACGCAAAGTCGTCGACCAAGCGCTTGCCGTCTCGCTCGCTGAAATCGCCACGACGATGCGTTGAGATGGACGGCGCTGGGCGATAGCGCTACTCCAGCGTCTTGGCTCTTACTCAAAAGAAGGTCGGCTTTCTCGGCGGCGGCAACATGGCCGCGGCGCTCGTCAAAGGACTGCTCGCCAGCAACGCGGTCGACGCGGCGCATATTTGGGCGAGCGACGTCAAAGACGATCGTCTCGATCATCTCATCAAGACGCATGGCATCCATGGGACCAAGGACAACCACGCCATGGTCGCGGCAGTGGACGTGCTCGTGTTGTCGGTCAAGCCGCAGGTGATCCGCAAAGTCATGGACGCCATCGCCAAAGACGTCCGCCCCGATCAAGTCGTGATTTCAGTCGCGGCGGGTGTGCCGATCAGTGTTTTGGAGGCGCATTTGCCAGCCAATACGCGTGTCGTTCGATCGATGCCAAACATGCCAGCGATCGTGCAGGCCGGCGCTACGGCGATCGCACCCGGCACTCACGCGACCGAAAACGATCTCGCGATCGCGACGGCACTTTTCGAAGCAGTGGGTCGCGTGGTCACACTCGAGGAAGCGCAACTCGATGCGGTCACTGGTCTGTCGGGGAGCGGTCCGGCGTATGTGATGTTGATCATCGAAGCGCTCGCCGACGGCGGCGTGAAGGTCGGACTTCATCGCGATACGGCGCTCCTGCTCGCGGCACAGACCGTGTTCGGATCAGCCAAATTGCTGCTCGAAACAGGGGAGCACCCTGGGCGGCTCAAGGACATGGTCACGAGTCCCGGCGGCACCGCGATCGCAGGCTTGCACACACTCGAATCGGGCGCGCTACGCAAGACACTGATCGATGCAGTCGAATGCGCCACCAAACGCGCCGCAGAATTGGGCGCGCAAATGGCGAGCGTCGCTGTCAAGTGAGGTCCATGATGGGTGAGAGCTTCGATCCGCAAAACAAAGCCGAGTTCGACAAGTACGCGCACGACTACGACGACATGCACGCGAAGAACGTGGCGATCAGCGGCGAGAGTCCCGAGTACTTCGCCATCTACAAACAAAAGTTTTTGGAGAAGCTCCTCGGGCGCGAGA
>JAYVXK010000633.1:0-16618 GCA_043785265.1 Myxococcales bacterium
AAGCGGCATTTTTGCGGCAGATGCTGTGAGTGCGGTCTTGAGCGGTCGACAAACCGAAGAGCGCGCGTGGAGTCACTTCGTGTGGCAGCACCGCAAACAGTTCACGGTGGGATTTTTGGGTGGCCTCGCGCTCCGTGCTGTCGTCGATTCTCCGGTCCTCGATCTCGTCGCGCGCGCTTACAGCTCGCCGAGGGTGCGTCGCACAGTCGTCCGCATGCTCGGCTCCGCACTTGCGGGCTCCTCGATCGAAGAGAGTCGCGTGGCTGTCGAGCGCACGGTCAGTCGCGTCATCGCGCACGCCTGAAAACGACGACGCTCCGCTAGGCGACGGCTTCGAGCGGGATGGCGGGCAGCTCACTCAGGTGAGCGCGCCGCTCGTCGACCAGTGCTTGCACGGCGAAGTCGACCGCGCGTTCGAGTCGACCGAGACTCGTCTTGAGCATGTGAGTCGTGGTGGCTGCGCGCGGGCGAACTGGCAACAGTCCGCTCCAAACATGCAGCGTGGAGACACCCATCACGCGCGCATATTCGGTGATGAAGACGCTCATGCGTGCGTCGTCTCCGCTCAAGATGCCCATCGACGCCGCACGTGCTCGTGCGCTGCCACGCCAGTAGCGAAACACGCCGCGTTGTAGCGCACGTGAGCCCTCGTCTTGGCCGCGGAAGACTTCGTAGAGCGCTTCGGTGAATGAGTCGCGTGCGCGAACGAATCGATAGCGTGTGCGCTGATAGCGAACGAGCGCGGCATCGCTCAGGCCGAGCAAAGACACGCATTCGGCGAGAGTTTGGACGTCGTTCATCGCGGCCGTCATGCCTGTCGCCGTCAGCGGGTGCGCGCAGCCACCTGCGTCGCCAACCAACACAGCGCCAGGCACTGCGCACGTCGGAGTGGTCACGGCATAAGTCGCGCAGCCACCGAACTCGCCACGCGCGAGTGTCTCGAGCAACGCCTCGCGGATGGATGGGACCAGTTGTGGTGCTTGAAACTTGCGCACGTACTCGGCGATTGCCGCGTTGCCTTTTGCGGCGCCTATCGGCAGGTCGATGCACATGCGCGCCGTGTCGTGGGAGAACGGATAAACCAGCACAGGTCCGACGCCGCCCAAGAACACATGACCATGGGTGGGACGAGGGAGCGCGTTCGCAGGAATGGACGCTGTCACCGTGTGAGACAGCAGCTCCACATCACCTTCGATGCCGAGCATCTTGCGGACGCGCGACTGGCGACCATCTGCGCCGATCGTCAGATCCGCACGCAAATCGAGCCCAGACTCCGTGCGCACCCCGACCACGCGATCGCCCGATCGCAGGATTTCGCTGGCGCGCTGACCCAGCATGACTGTGATGCCTCGCGAACGAATCACGTCGCGCATCGTGTGCAACATCGCGTGGTGATCGACACCGATGCCTGCGCCACGTCCACGCGCATAAGGCAGGACGACGTCTTCGTCCTCAGCCTCGGCCCAAACGCTAAATCCGGCTATTTCTACGCTGCCTGCACGCTCGAGTGGCGTCAGCAGGCCAAGGCGATCGAGATCGCGTGCGCCGCGTGGGTGAATGAGTTCTCCGCGAAATTGCGGGTTCGCTCCATGCGGGTGTGCCTCGAGCACAACCACGCGTGCGCCACGCTCCGCCATAGCCGCGGCACAAGTGAGTCCCGCGAACCCACCCCCGCATACGACGACGTCGTAACGACTCACGCTTCGATTCCTAGCCGAGTTTGCATGAATCGGTAAAGTAGGACGTCGCGCGAAGCCTCTTGCGCTGACCGACGCGAATTGTGGTACGCACTCGCCCGCGCTCGCTCCCGAGCCCTCGCGAGGACCTCTCGAAGCACCCCCACATGCTCGATTTCAACGACCTCCTCCAAAAGACCAGTCGCACGTTTGCGCTCGCGATTCCGCTGCTTCCAGAGCCTACGCGGCTCGAGGTGGGGCTCGCTTATCTCTTGTTTCGCATCGCAGACACCTTCGAAGACGCGACCGATTGGCCTCGGTCCGACCGGGTCGCCGCACTCGAAGAGTTCTCCACGATGTTGCCGTCGCTCGACCCTTTGGAGGCAAAGAAACTTTCGTCCAAGTGGCTCGCGCGGCCCCCTTGCACCCACCAAGGCTACCTCGAGCTCATCGAGAAGACGTCGGACGTGCTCGTCGCCGTTCAAGGGTTGCCGCTCGCCGCGCAGCATATTTTGGTTCGTCACGCGCAACGCACCGCAGACGGCATGGCCAAGGTGGTGCTCGCTGCCGACGAACAAGGACGGCTTCGATTGTCGACGATGAAAGAGCTCGAAGACTATTGCTACATCGTGGCGGGCATCGTCGGTGAGCTGCTCACAGAGTTGTTCTTGAACGATGCTCCCCAGCTCGAATCCGTGCGCACCGATCTCGAAGCCAACGCGCGCGCGTTTGGCGAGGGCTTGCAGTTGGTCAACATCCTCAAAGACTCGACCAACGACGCCGGCGATGGCCGCACGTATCTGCCAGATTCGGTGCCTCGCGCGCTCGTTCTCGGTCGGGCACGAGAAGATCTCGACGGCGCCGCTCGCTACATCGTCGCGCTCGAGAGAGGCAAAGCTCCACGAGGCTTCGTTGCGTTCACGGCTCTGAGCGTGATGCTCGCGCGCGCATCGCTCGATGGTCTAGAGGCAAAAGGTGCAGGCACCAAAGTCTCGCGGCAAGACGTGTTTGCGATCTTCGCCAAGCTCGAAACTGCACTCGACAGCGGTCAGAGCGTGGCTCCACTCTTGGCGTGATCAACGAGCGCCGGGGCGGCGACTCCACTCGGCCAGTGCCCACATCGGGAAGAAGTGCCGGTAGTTGTCGTAGTCGATCAAGCAAGTTCGGTTGAACACTCCCACGAGTGGTTCGCGCGCCCAGCTGCCGTCGGCCTCTTGGCGTCGCACCAAAAAACTGGCTCCTCGCCGCAGGATTTCGCCATCTTTGTATTGTGCACGTAAGAGCGTGAGCATCGCCCAAGATGTTTGCACCACGTGTCCGCGCTCGCCGTCGGTCCACTCGCGGCGCTTGCACGTGTCGCCGTGTTCGCTCCACGAGCCGTCTGTGCGTTGCTTGCTCACCAAGAATGCACACGCTCGTTCGACCGCCGGATCGCTGGCAGACACTCCTGCCGACATCAGTCCATGCACGGCGTACCAAGTGCCATAGGTGAAGCACACCGCCCACGCGCCCTCCCAGCTGCCATCCTTGCGCTGTTGCGCGCGCAAGAACGCGACGCCTCGGTCCATCGATCGGTCGATCTCGGCGCTCATCTCGGGGAAGCGATCGCGCGCTTTGGCGAGCGCCTGCATGCATGCGCCCGTGCACTCGACATGCGAGTAGTCGATCATGATGTCGCCAAACACTTGCGACGGATTGAGCGCTTCCATCCACGCGCCCGCCCGAGTCTTCTCGTAGGTCGCCCAACCGCCGTCGTCGTTTTGCCACGAGAGCATCAGCGTGACGGCGTCTTTCATCAGCGACGCATCAACGCGCGGCTCGAAGCGACCCTCGAGCAAAAGGGCGCATTTTAGCCCCTCTGCGGTGCAATCGGTGATCGGCCAACCGTGCGCGCGCGTAGAGAACGGCCAACCCCCTTTGCTCGCGTGACGGTAGTGCGCCTCTTTATCGGGCACGTCTTCGAGGATTTGATTGTCGCGAATGTATTGATGCGCAAGCTCTAACGTTCGGTCTGCGTTGTGCGTGCGCGTCGCCAGGATCGCTTGCGTGATGAACGCGGTGTCCCAGAGTTGGCTCGAGTTGTAGCCCTGCATCTTGGTGCAGCCGAACTCGTCGTCCCACAAGTAGTCGCCCGTTTTCTTCCACCCGCGCTCGAAGTCGTCTTTGCCGTCTGCTGCGCGAAAGAAGTGCACGACCGTGTTGAGCACCGCGTTCACGGGGCCGATGTCGATGTCGCTCGTGACGCTGTCTTCGTAGCGAATGTGCTCGAGGCATTTGTCGAGCGCACGCTCGCGGAGGCTCAAAATAGGGTGTTTTTCGTAGTTCGAGAGCAGGCGACTGACTGCCTTGAATGTGCGTGTGATGGGCCGGTAGTCATCTACGACAGAGATGTTGTCTTTCTCGTGTGCCCAGTCGATGCGATGCCACTGCCCCGAATACAACTCCTCGCGCAGTTCGCGCACGAGGTCGTCCTCGGGCATCGCCACGCGCTTCGCGTAGAGCCATGCCATCGGTAGGTAGACCTGTCTGCAGTGGCACCAGAGCCGACCCGGATGAAACGGAGCGGCATACGGCAAGAGCCAAGTCTCTGGTGGCGTCGGATGAATGCCGCGCCAATCGTAGAGTCCGAGTGTGCACAAGACGAACTTGCCCCACGATGCAGCGCCTAGCGGTGTGCCGTTGCGCGCGATCCAGGTACGCATGCGCGCGACGCGATCGTCGTCTTTGCTCTCTCCGAGCATGCGCAGCGCGACGTACACCAAACTCGTCGTGAACATGCTGCCCACAGTGGCCTCGGCGTGGAGTCCGATCGACCCGTCGCCACGCTGCACACGATAGAGATACGCAATGATGCGTGAGCGGCGCTTGTCGGGAATCTCACGTTTTGCCGCATACGCAAGCGACACGAACATGGGCAGGAGAAACATCGGCCCGCCGTAGTCGCCCTTCCACGATCCGCCTGAATCTTGCCGGCGCGCGAGGTTTCCTAGCGCTCGCGTGATCGCGACTGAAGCGTCTGTCCCGCGCGCAGAGATCGGCTCACTGTGCATCGACGAGACACAAGCACACGTACAGAGAAAGTGCGAGGCTAGTTGGTGCCGCGGACCGTGACCGGGAACGCGTAGCTCGGCTCGGCGAACGCCGGAACCTTCGCTTTGGTGAGCGCGGTCTTGATGCAGCCTTCAGCGCCTTTGCCTGACGCGAAGCCTGTCACTGTCACGCTCTGCACGCTGCCGTCGGATTGAAACACCACCGTCGCTTTCGAGATGGGGTCGTCTGCGTTGACGCACGCGCGCGCTGCAGGAAGCACCACATTGATCGCTCCCGCAACCTGACCCTGAGAGGGCTTTTGCGGAACGTTGCCCGCCGCCGTCGGAGTCGAAGCCGGAGTCAGAGTCGAACCTTTTTTGCCATCGACACGCTGGCGCATCTCTTCGTCGAGATCGCCACCCGAGCCTGGTGAGGTTTGCGGCATGACGAAGGTGAGTTTGGGATCGACCGACGAAGACGGTGCAGCACCCGGGTTCGTATTGGGGCCAGGTTTGACGCCGGGCTTGTATCCGTTGAATTTCGGAATCGCCTTTCCTGGCGTGTTGTCGACGAGGTCGGGCGTCGTCGTGTCATCGACCATCGCGATGGACGCCGCAGGCGCGACTGCCGTGCTGGTGGTGGGTGTGGCGGGTTGAGCGGCAACTACGGGATTGTTGTTCGCCACGGTCGCAGGCACCTTGTGACGGATCACGAAGAAGAACACGCCCGCCGCGATCGCCGCGACTGCGCCAAAGCCGCCGAGCAGCAAAAGCAAGCCGCCGCCCTTCTTTTTCTGTTCGGGTTTTGCAACGGGTGCGGCAACCGCAGCGACGGGCTCGGGTGCGTTGGTGGACGTGCTCGCGGCGAGAGTTGCGGGGGCGAGTGCACCGCTGCTCGAGGGAGCGCCGACCGCCGCAGCCAAACCACTCGACCCCGCCGCCTTCGGTGCGACGTCGTCGTCGAACAAGCCTGCTGTTGCGAGCGGAGTCGACTGTGAACGCTCCACTGCCCCAGGATCAGCGGTCGCCATGGCTTTCAAGTCGACGATGCCCGAGTCGTCTTTGCTGGCTTCTGTGCCGCGCACCGCCCCTGAAGAAACAGCTGCAGGCGCTGGAGTTGGGTTCATCGATGTCGTGGGGGGCGGGGGCGTGGCAGCCATTTTTGCGAGGTCTTGGAAGCTAGTGCGGTCCCGATTGCGATCCGACGGATTGCCCATTTTCTTCTCCACGACCTCTTTCGTGCCTTGCGGCAATCGACCCGTTCCTGTTGCAGAAGCCCCTGTTGCGCTTGTCTGCGTCGGCATTCCGAGAACACCCTCTTCGGGGAGACCCGCCAGCGGGGCTGCGAACAAGGCGTCATCACTCAATGCAGCTGATTTAGGCTGTTTCGCCGACGTCGCGGCGGTCACGATGCTTGCTGCACGCTCGTCCCATTGGACGTCAGTGCTCGCGCCGTCCACGCTTGGCCATTCGGCCAACAGAGAATCGAGCCGGTCTTTGGACGTCACGATGTCACTCCTTCGAGATCATACCCTCGTGCTGCCATGAATTCTCTCAGTTTGCGGCGAGCCTCGTGCACACGCCAGGCGATGGTGCCTTCGGGCGCGCCGAGAATAGCGCCCACTTCCTCGTGTGATTTGCCGTCCACACACACCAAAATGAGCGTGGTTCGGAGAGTCTCGCTCAGGGAGTCGATCCCCTCGCACAGCACGAAATATTGCTCTTTTCGTGCGGCATCGCCAGGAGGGTCGGCTTTTGCGCTGGGCCGGGTCTCTGCGACGACCGACTCGATGCGAGCGTCGTCGCTCGTCGTGCGGGCTGATTTGCGCGAGCGAATCGTGTTGAGCGAGAGATTGACCGCGATGCGATAGAGCCATGTGTAGGCCTCGCTTCGACCATCGAAGCGCGCCAAAGCTTGGTACGCGCGGATGAAGGTCTCCTGCGTGACGTCTTCGGCTTCGGCCCGATCGCGCAGCATGTGGATGGCTAGGCGTTGGATCCGTTGCTGATGTCTGCGCACGAGTTGACCGAAGGCCTCGACATCGCCCTGGCGTGCGCGATCAACGAGGTCGCGATCGGTAAGTTTGGCCATAACGGGCTCGGCGCCAGGATCGTTGTATGTATATCGAGGGGATTGAGCGACCTCACGCCTGCCCACAACCTCGATCGGCTGTGGTGGCCACGATGCCCAGTCGTAGTGCGTGGGGCACCGAGAATTGCTCGAATGGGACGATACTTGAAGCACGCCAGTTAGACAAAACTATAGCCAGAGCCTTGGATCGGCAAACAGGGCACGCGATCGGGTACGGGGCCTCCAACCTCTGCCAGAGAGCATGATTTGGCTCGATTCTTCGAGGAATAGGAGGCGCTTTACTGGGCTTTACAGCTGAGGCGTCGCCACCAGTTCGACCGATGCACCATCGATGATTATAAGGAACCGCGAGTCGAGCAGAGAGAACCGATGACGATTGAGACCCAACTGGCGCCTCCGCGCGCCGCAGCGCCCACCGAAGAGCTCAAGAAAGCGCTTGCCGCAGAAGAAGGTGGACGCCTTTGGCTTCGCCGGCTTGGCATCGTCGCGGCGATTGTCGCGATCGTGGGTGCGGGGCTTGGCTGGCGGGTGACTCATCGCCCTCCGCCGCCCGCCAAGTATGTGAGCGTGGAGATCGCCACAGGCGATGTCATCGAGAAGGTGCAGGCCACTGGTGCCGTGCAGCCGCTCTTGCAGGTCAATGTCGGTGCGCAAGCCAATGGCCGCGTGACGAGCGTCTTGGTCGATTTCAATTCGGTCGTACACAAAGGCGACGTGCTCGCGGAAATCGACCCGACTTTTTATGGTGCGCAGGTGAGTCAGGCGTCGGCAAACCTCCAAGCGCAGAAGGCCCAACTCGAGAGCACACGGGCGCAACTCGAAGCGAGTCGCATTGCTTATGAGCGCGTGCAAAAGCTTTACGCCCAGAACCTCGCGAGCAAGGCGGACGTCGACACGGCGAAAGGCCAGTTCGATGTAGCCACAGCCAACGTCGAAGCGTCGCGCGCCGCGATCGGCTCGATTTCAGCTCAATTGATGCAATCGCAGACCAACGCGAGCTACACGAAGATTTATTCGCCGGTAGATGGTGTAGTCATTACACGAAGTATCGACCCGGGCGCGACTGTGGTCGCGAGCTTTCAAGCGCCCGTGCTCTTCGTGATCGCTCAAGACCTCCGAAAGATGCGCGTGATGGCAGACGTCGACGAGGCAGACGTCGGTCGCTTGAAAGAAGGAATGGACGCCGAGGCCATCGTGGACGCGTTCCCTGGCGAGACGTTCAAAGGTCGCGTGCAGCAAGTGCGATACAGCCCCAACAACGTGAGCGGGGTCGTCACCTACTCAGCCGTCATTCAAGTCGAAAACCCAGAAGAGAAGCTGCGCCCCGGCATGACCGCGACTGTCACGATCAAAACGCGCGAAGCCAAAGGGGTGACGCGCATCCCCAACTCCGCGCTTCGATACAAGCCGACTCCCCCCATGGGTCCTGATGGCAAGCCGGTGCCGGTGACTCCCGATGCGCCTCTGAGCAAAGGGCAGGGGCGCGTGCATGTGCTCTTGAACGACAAGCCAGGCGAAGAGAAAGACGAGCTCCGCGTCATTCAAATCGGCGTCACCGACGGACTCACGACAGAAGTGCAGAACGGCAGCCTCGCCGTGGGCACCAAGGTGATCACCGACGAGACTGACGACGCAACCAAGAAGAAAAAGGGGCTCTTCTGATGCCTGCAGATGGGACGGGCAGCGCGGCGATCACGCGCGACGTCCTCATCCAGTTGGACGGTGTCGCCAAAGACTACGACACTGGTGGCGGCATCGTTCGGGCTCTGCGCGATGTCGACTTGACGATTGCACGAGGCGAGTTCGTCGCTGTGGTCGGCACGAGCGGCTCGGGCAAGAGCACACTGATGAACATCCTGGGGTGCCTCGATCGACCCACGCGCGGCAAGTACGTGCTGGCCGATGTCGAGGTCGGTGCGCGCTCGAACGACGCGCGAGCCATCGTGCGCAATCGTCTCGTTGGCTTTATTTTCCAGGGTTTCAACCTGCTGCCGCGAACGACGGCTCTCGAAAATGTCGAGCTGCCTTTACAGTATCGCGGCGTCAGTTCTCGCGTGCGCAGAGAGCGCGCAGAGAAAGCACTCGCCTCGGTCGGCCTGCAAGATCGACTCGATCACACACCGAACATGCTCTCCGGTGGTCAACAGCAACGCGTCGCCATCGCGCGCGCTCTCGTCACCGACCCGCCTCTCTTGCTCGCAGACGAACCCACGGGAAACCTCGACACGCGTACGAGTCTCGAAGTGCTCGCGCTCTTGCAGCGACTCAATCGCGAGCTTGGCATCACGGTCGTTTTGGTCACGCACGAACACGACATCGCCGCGTGTGCGTCGCGAGTCATCACGTTCCGCGATGGTCACATGGTGAGCGACATCCACCAGGACACTCCGCTCGACGCCGCACGCGAACTGGCCGAATTACCGCCTCCGCAAGCCTATGAGCCTCCCAAAGACGAAGAGGCTCTCACGGCGACCAAGCGTCGCACGAAGATTCCCTGGTCTGTTTACTTTGCCATGCTCGGTGGCGGCATCGGCGGCAATCTGGTCGCACTCGCCTTCAACGCCATCGTCGGACAGCGCGTTCCCGCGTTGGGGATCGTGTTCGCGCTGTTGGGCGAAGCGGCGTTCGCTTCGTGGGTCGGTCGTCGTCGGTTTGGTCGGCCGATGTCCGTGGACGAGCGCTTGCGCGTCGCCATCTATTACACGCTCGTCCAATTCGTGATCGTCGCGCCCATCCTCGCGTTTGGTGCATCGTCCTTTCCGGGGGCAATCCTCACCACGGTCAACGAACATCCCCTCGGGGCTGTCGCACTGGCGCTGGTCGCGGTCGTCGTGGTCTCCCTTTTGCGCTTCGTGCAGCTCTCCATTTTCTCGCGGAAGACCTGATGCGACTCTTCTTGAGCGCCCTGTTTTTGGCTCTCCGCGCGATCGCACGCAACAAGACGCGCGCGGGTCTCACTGTGCTTGGCATTCTGATCGGCGTCGCCGCGGTCGTCACGGTCACTGCGCTTGGTACGAGCGCCACGGATCAAGTCGGCGGCCAAATCGACAACTTCGGCGCGAACATGATCTTCGTCTCGTCGCAACCCACGCAGCAGTCCGGAGCGCGCAGCAAGTCGACCGGCAGACTCACCGAAGCCGATGGCCGAGCGATCTCACGCGAGGCCGTGAGTGTGAGTGGCATCGCGCCATTTTTGAGCACGATGGGTCAGATCGTTTACGCGGACAAGAATGTCGCCACCACTTTGTACGGCGTCACCGCCACCTATTTTCCCATCCGCAAATTCAAGCTCGCAAAAGGCGATCTGTGGACGGAGAGCGACGAGCTGCTCAAAACAAAGGTCTGCGTGATCGGGCCGACAGTCGCTCAAAATCTATTCGGCACCGATGACCCGATTGGTCGCGTGATCCGCGTCGGCAAGTTTCCGTTTCGCGTGGCGGGTCTGCTCGAGGCCCGCGGCACTTCACCCTTTGGCGAAGATCAAGACGATCGCGTGTTCATGCCCATCGGCAGCTATCGGGCGCGCGTCCAGCACACCGCTCCTGGTCGCGTGGACATGCTCATCGCGAGCGCCACGAGCGAGAACACGTCCGTTCGCGCGCAAGAACAAATCGACTCGATCTTGCGCCAGCGGCATCACATCGAAGCGGGTCGCGAGCCTGACTTTCAAGTCAACACGCAAGCCGAGTTTCGCGCCAAACAGCAATCGATCACTGGCATGCTCACTGGGCTCTTGTTCGGCGTCGCGGCCATCAGTTTGGTCGTCGGCGGCATTGGCGTGATGAACATCATGCTCGTCTCCGTCGCAGAGCGAACCCGCGAGATTGGCATTCGCATGAGCATCGGGGCGCGCTCACGCGACATCCTCGTTCAATTCTTGATCGAGGCGGTCGTGCTGTCGCTCATTGGGGGCGTGCTTGGTTGCGTCGTGGGCATTGGGGGCACGCTCGGACTTGCGGCGTGGCTCGATTGGCACTTGGTTCCGAGTCCCCTCGCTCTCGCCATCGCAGCCGGCACCAGCGGTCTCATTGGTGTGAGCTTCGGCTTCTTGCCTGCGCGGCGGGCGGCGAATCTCGATCCGATCGAAGCGTTGAGGGTCGAATGATCGGCTCATTTTTCGCTGCATTCCGCATCGCACTCCGCGCCATTCGACGCAACGTGCTGCGCGCCACGCTCACAGTGCTGGGCATCTTGATCGGCGTCACGTCGGTCGTCACGGTCACCGCTCTTGGCGGCGGAGTGCGTGACAGTGTCGGCTCGCAAATCGAATCACTCGGATCGAACTTCATCATCATCTTTCCTCAGAGCGCGGCTGTCTCTGGTGCCAAAGGCGCGCAAGGTGTCGGCGCTCGACTCACCGAGGACGACGGTCGCGCGCTCAAGAACGAGTCGGTGAGCATCGCAGCGGTCGCGCCGGTGCTGCGAGCCCGCGGGCAGCTCGTTTACGCAGACAAGAACACGTCGACGTCCATCTTGGGCTCGACCCGCGAGTTTCTCACCGTGCGCAACTGGAAGCTCACGCGCGGCGAGATGTGGGACGAACACGACGAGACCGGCAAGACCAAAGTGTGTGTGCTCGGCTCGACCGTCCTCAAAAATCTCTTCGGCGACAAAGACCCAGTCGGCGAAACGGTGCGCATCGGGCGCTATCCCTATCGCGTCATCGGCGTGCTTGAGACGAAGGGTGAGGCGCCTTTTGGCGGTGATCAGGACGACATCGTGCTGATGCCCATCTCCAGCATGCGCGCTCGCGTGATGAAGACGAGCCCCGGTTTTGCGGGCGTTCTGATGGTCTCGGCAAAGAGCGCGGACACCACCGATCGCGCCGCCATGCAGATCGACTCAATCCTCCGGCAACGTCACCACATCGAAGACGAGCGCGAACCTGACTTTGCCATCCGAACGCAAAAAGAATTTCAGGCGATGCAGCAAACCATCTTCGGCCTGCTCACCATCTTGCTCGTGGGTGTCGCCGCGATCAGTCTCTTGGTGGGTGGGATTGGCGTGATGAACATCATGCTCGTGAGCGTCACCGAGCGCACGCGCGAGATTGGCATACGCATGGCGATCGGCGCGCGTGAGAACGACATCCTCACGCAGTTTTTGGTCGAAGCGATCGTGCTCGCCATGATCGGCGGGCTCGCGGGTGCGGCCATCGGCGCCATCATCATCGCGGGCCTCTCCGCGATCATCGGCATTCCGCTTTCACTCAGCTCCGGAGCGCTCATGGTGAGTCTCGTCGTGAGCGGTCTCACAGGAGTCATTTTTGGGTTCTTCCCCGCGCGCCGCGCCGCCAAGCTCGATCCGATCGAAGCGCTTCGTCGCGAGTGACTACGGTACGACTGGCATACTCGCGAGGCTGATGCGCCAAAGGAGCGCGCTCATGGTGCGCCGATTGGCATCGACGATCTCGATGGCGACCTCTTGATCATTGACCCACACGAGCCTGCCTATGGTCCTGTCGTGCGGCGGCGTGAACTGCACAGTGCGTCCAGACGCGCTGTCGAGCACGAGCACCATGCTGTGAGCGGCATCGAGCCACGATTTGTACGCGACATGACCCGCACCGGCGATCGGTTCGGTCATCGTGCGCAGCTTGGTCGTACCAATTTTTCTCCGAACGGGCGGTGCGTTGGACAGCGGAAAAGCGGCTGAAAATACGTCGATTGACGTGAAGTGGTTGTTGTTGTCGCGCCCGTGCCCGTAGAACCACACGATTTGATCGCCGTCACGCGCAGGCGCGCTGAGTCCTTCGCCGGCCGCCGCCGTGTACCAAATTTCTGGCGGGAGCGCGCCGATCTGGATGCCGAATTTTTCTGGGATCGATTCCGCCACGAACACGGTGACGGCTTGGCGCGCAACCACGCCATCGAGAGAGCTCGAGAAGATCGGCAGCGCGTCGTGCGCCCGAAAAGGCGGCGCCGTCGGGTCGGTGCGCAACACGCGCGATCGCTCATCGACAGAGCGAATCGATCGCGAAGTAATGGCGATCGACGAACTCATGATCACCTCACCCAGCTCGGGGCCCAGTGTGCCCGACGGAATGCGCCACCCAAAGGTGTTGGCGAACGGACCCGTGAAGAAGGTCTTGTCGACACCGATCATCGCGGAGTCATCGCCGACAGCAGAGTAAAGCGCGTGCGACGCGCAGGTCGTCTCGATGACCACGTTCGCAGGACCGTCGGGTGGGCCCAAAAAATAACGCTCGAGGTTGTGCGCGAGTGGTCCAGCGCGCAGCATCGAGATGGTTCCGACATTCGAGTACGCAGCCTCGGCGTGCAACGCCAGCGGCGACAACGGTCCCGGAAGTGCAACCGAGACTTCGCGACAACCTGTGGTCGGCCCCCGCGCACACGGACCCCACGACACCGCCGCAGACTCGCGCGCTGGATCGTCGGCAAAGCGCAACTCACAACCGTCCACTTTCGCCAGCTGCCAGGTCGATACGCTCGAATCGGCTGCTTGCAGCGTGGTTTGCGCGTCAGTTGATGCATCAACGGTTGCCACTGGTGGCGCCTTGCATGCGCCCAAGATCAAGATCGCAAGCGCAACCGTCGCCGTTCCCATCGCCGTCCCCGCACCCGTCTCCGTCCCCGTCGCCGTTCCCGTCCCCGTCGCCGTCCCCGTTCCCGTCGCTCTGCTCACTTGCACGCGATGGGTTGGATCGTCGTCAGGTCGCCGCCCGACACGATCGCTTCGCCTGCCGCGACCAGGGCGCGCACTTCTGGAGCGTCTGCACGAAAGGCTGTCGTCGTGTGGCGCAGGGTGTTGTCGGGGTCGTCTTGGTGCGAAACCACTGCGACGAGATTGGCGCTCGAGTCGACGATCGCTCCGCCGACGTCGCCTTGGCACAGACCAAAATCGATCGAGACCGCGTCTGGTTCACGCGTGACGATCTGCCCAGTGCGTTGACCGAAGCCGCGCGTCTCACCACGACACCGGCCAAAACCAAGCGCTTGAACGTTCGCTCCCGGTGACGGCGCGCTGGTTAGTTTCACGGGAGCTGCCCCAGGCGTCTCGGCGTCGAGCACGAGGATCGCCGCATCGAACTCGGTCCAATCACACGCAGGAGCCACCACGTAACTGACCGTGCGCACGGTCCACGTGAGACTCGTCGACGCGACTTCGACGCGATAGCCGTCCTTGTTCGAGTTCGCGCTCGCGCCTTTGATTTGGTTGCCGACGCATTGATGCGCAGTCATCACGAGGCGCGGTCCGACCAGAATCCCGGAGCAAATATCGATCGGCGTGTGGATGTGCGTCATCGCCCGTTCTTGAGGAGTCTGCACCGCGGGATGCTCAGGCTCCACGGTCTGCTCGTCTTCTGGCAACTGCAGGGAATTGTCATTGTGGGCGTGTTCGGGGATCGAATTCGTCCCAGGAGTACGCGGGTCGTCTTGGCCGATGACCTGAAGTTGTTGGGCCGCACACGCGCACAACAAGACGGCCCCCATACCGAGTCTCCCCCTTCGGGGAATGTCCAGGATCGTCTGCATCACGCCATCCTACTCAATCGGTCCAGACCTGTATTGCGTAGTCGCCTTCACCGCTGCCGACACTCACATTCAGTGTGCCGTCTTGCGTCTCACGAAAGCAAAGCGCCTCTGCGGGAGCGATGGCGTTGTCGAGATCGTCAGCCTTGTAAATGGCTGCGGGTCGGCCGTTTGCGTCTTTCACGATGACCACCAGCGCTTTGACGTTGGGGCTCGCTGCAGCATAGACGCGCACGCACTTGCCCTTTTCGACGTGGAACGCAACGGCGTCTGCAGTGGCAGACTGACTCGACTTGCCGATCGCGGGCGCAGGTCCCGCATGAAGTTTGGTGATCGCGCCGCACGCTTTGGTCACGTCTGCGATCGTCGTCGCGGGGGTCGCGTTGCGCGCCACGCTCTTGCTGCACGCGGCCCACTCGAAGTGCGAACGGCGCTCGACGAACGGTGAACCGAACTCGACCGGAGGCGGCAACTTGGCTTCGGGCAATGTCGATACGGTCTGCATCGGTGCGGCGCCAGCGTCCGAGACTGTGAGCGTGGCGAGCTTTGGAGGCTCATTTTTGCCCCCGCACGCGATCGCGAAAAAAACCGTGGAGAGGATGATGGCGCGCATGCAGCGCAGGCTAGAGCACGGACATGGCCCCCGTCATCAGCGATGTGCGCTTCAATCGACGTGGTCGAAGCCCTCGCGAACATCCCTTCGCGAGAGGGACAATGCGCGTTAGCGTGCGGCGTCATGCGGATTCCCAAAGATGCCAAAGCGATCGTGACAGGCGGAGGAAGCGGCTTCGGTCGTGCCGTGAGTTTGGAGCTTGCGAGTCGCGGGGTGCAGGTGATCGTGAGTGACATCAACATCGCCTCCGCCGAAGAGACCGCAGAAAAAATCGAGAGCACGGGCGGCAAGGCGCATGCGATGCGTGCAGACGTTCGCGACGCCGGCGACGTAAAGAGCCTCGTCGACTATGCGGTCGGGGAGTGGGGCGGGCTCGATGTGATCGTCAACAACGCTGGCGTCGCGGTGGCCGGTCGTGTGGGCGAAGTCCCGCTGGAAGACTGGCGTTTCGAGATCGACGTCAACCTGATGGGCGTCGTGCACGGGTGTCACTTCGCGGTACCGGTGATGCGAAAAGCAAAACGAGGCTGGGTCCTGAACGTCGCGAGCGCTGCGGGTCTGCTCTCCGCGCCCATGATGGGTCCTTACAACGCCACCAAAGCTGCGGTCGTTGCGCTCAGCGAGACCATGCGCACGGAGCTGTTCGATGATCACGTTCAGGTGTCGGTCCTTTGCCCGACGTTCTTCCGCACCAACATTCACACCGCGCAGCGCTCGCCGCCTGAGATGCGCGCGCAATCCGAAAAGCTCGTTACGAGAGCAAAGTGGTCCGCAGAAGATGTCGCGCGTGTCGCCATCAACGGCCTCGAGCGCGGCACGCTCTATGTGCTGCCGCAGACCGACGCCAAGCTTTTGTGGCGTGCGAAGCGGGCGATGGGCGGGTCGTTTTATTCTGTGCTCGGACGCGTGGCCGGACGCGTGATGGGCAAAGTAGGCAAGTAGATGGGCGATCCGCTGCTTTCTCTTCGCGTCGACATTCGCGATTTCATCGCAGAAGTCGTGCTCGTGGGGCCAGGCAAAGGCAACGCCATGGGTCCTGATTTTTGGCGCGAGTGTCCCCGCGTGTTCGAGTCGCTCGATCGCGACGACACGGTGCGTGCGATCGTCGTCCGCGGCGGGGCGGGCAACTACAGCTATGGGCTGGACCTCATGGCGATGGCGGCCGAGATGGGACCGCTCATCATGGGAGCGCCATCGAGCAGCCAACGCGCAAAGTTGCTTGCGATGGTTTTTCAAATGCAACGAGCGTTCGATGCGATCGCGCAGTGTCGGAAGCCGGTCATCGCGTCCATCTCTGGGTGGTGCATTGGCGGCGGCGTCGACATGGTGTCGGCGTGCGACATTCGCCTGTGCTCAGCCGACGCAAAATTCAGCGTGCGCGAGGTCAAGGTCGCGATGGTCGCTGATCTAGGCAGTTTGCAGCGGCTTCCGTACATCATCGGCGAAGGGCACGCCCGCGAACTCGCGCTCACGGGAAAAAATATCGACGCAACGCGCGCCGTTAGAATCGGCCTCTGCAACGAAAGTTTTCCGGACGAGCGCGCAACCATCGCAGCAGCGCACGCGATGGCTGCCGAGATCAGTCAGAACCCGCCTCGCGTCGTCGAGGGTGTCAAAAGCGTGATGAATTTTCGAACGAACCCCACCGTCGACGCAGGTCTAGAGCACGTCGCGCACCACAACACGGCGTTCTTGCCGTCATCGGATCTCGCGGA
>JAYVXK010000634.1:0-5442 GCA_043785265.1 Myxococcales bacterium
TGTTTTGTCGACATGCGCAAGACCCGATGCCAGGAGCGCGGGTGCTCCATCTTCACGAAGTTCGCGAACCGTCACTGTGAGTTCGTCGCACGCGATGCCTCCACCGCAACCCACGTCGATGCGCAACGGAAGGGGCACATGCGCGACGGCGGCTCCTGCGACTCCGACCCGTCGAACACTCGCATCACTAGGCGCAGTGCGTGTCGTCGCGATCGCGTGAATCGGAACTTTGAGTTCGTCTCCGAGCGCATGGAGTGCCTGAACACTGGTGCCCTCGGGCGGATCATCCAAGCGTCCGTCCGAGACGACGACGATCGCCGCCGGTCTTTCGTCAGGAGATGCCGCAATGGACCTCAACGCAGTACCGAGATCGCTTCGTGGCGAGACCGTCGCGTCCCCCGGAGTCCAAGGTTTGGCTGCGCCGTCTCCAAATGACATCGGCACGAATCGCACGCCGTCTGCCTTCGACAGAGACGCGAGCGCGTGGTCACGCGAGTCTTGCCTCGTGGCCGAACCATCCTTGAGCGCCATCGACCGCGACGTGTCTGCGAGCACCACCACGCGCGCTCCCACGAGGCTCTCTTTGGCCGCGATGCGCACCGGCCGGAGCACGGCGAGCACGAGCGCAATGACCGCAAAAAGACCGCTCGATGCGATCATGACACCCCCGCGTTCGCGACGACGCATCTCGACCGCGAGCAACACGAGGCTCACGACACCGAGTCCGATCGCAATCGCGATGACCCAGGTCGGCAAGTCAGTGCTGGCGGCAAGATGCTCAGTGGGCATCGACGAGAGCATTAGCACGCGCTACTTGGAGAGGTGTGAGGCTCTCTCGGTTCTCTCTTGTGCTCGTGCTGGTGGCGATCGTGTTGCTGTCTCTCGTGCCCAAAGGGGCGCGTGCATTTGGTGACGTGGGTGCGTTTGATCCGCGCATCCTGTTGACCGGGACGCAGACCGATGCCGCACACGCCACAGCTCCCGGTCGTTGGTCATGGGAGTTGGTGCAACGCACGAGCGCGCCGGCCAAGTTGCGACCGACACTGGTGCGCGCCGACGCGGCCGAGATCACGCACGCACCCTTTGTCTACTGGAGCGGGACAACCGCGCTCGCGCCGCTCACCAGCGCGGAGCTCGCCGGCCTGCATCGCTTCTTTGCGCTCGGCGGGATCATGTTCGTCGACGATGCGGGGGTCGGGCCTTCGGGCGATCCAAGTGATTTTGGAAAGTCAGCGCGTCGAGAGATTGCACGTGTACTTCCAGAGAGCACGCCCATCACCCTGGGCACCGACCACGTCATCTTTCGGACGTTTTATTTGTTGATGCGCGCCGAGGGAAGAGTGCAGGGGAAGAAGAACTTCGACGCGATCGTTCGCGGCGGCACCGCCCAGGTGATCTTCTCGTCGCACGACGTCGGAGGAGCGCTGGCTCGTGGACCGACCGGCGTGTGGGAAGAGGCGGTGACACCCGGCGGGGATAGTCAGCGCGAGCGCGCGATTCGTTTGGCAATCAACATCGCGATGTATGCGCTCTGTTCGAACTACAAAGACGACCAAGTGCACGCGCCATTCTTGATGCGGAGACGCGCACTCGTAAGCGGCAGCGATCCTTAGCAGCGGGGACGGGAAGCCAAGACGGGGACGGGAAGCGGGGACGGGAAGCGGAGACGGGACGGGAAGCGGAGACGGGGACGGGAAGCTAGTCCGACCAATACCCAAGAAGGCACCGCTCGATTTCCGGACGCTCGAATTCGTAATTTGGATCTCTCGCCATGAGCTCCAGATAGTGCCTCACGGCGGTGCGTTGTGACGCGTTCAACAGAACGAACTGCTCGTCGTGAACGGATGCTTGGCAGAGCGCAAAGACGACGCCGAATCGGTAGTCGCCGCGTAGGTCGGCGATGAGATACGCGGGAAGATGAAATCGCATCCCCTCCGCGTCGAAGAACGAGAGGCTGCTGTTGGCGTGATTGAGAGCCTCAGCGGAGAGGGTCGTCCAGTCTTCCTTTTCGTCGCGTTCACGGAGCACCTTGCGCTCCTCTGCGCTGGCATAGTCGTCGAGCCCCTGCGCCTCGAGCAGTCCAACTCCGCCTCCAAGGCGCACGCCCGCGAACGCTGCGGAGATTTCCGTGATGAGGGTTGATGAATCAATCATTGCGATCGTCTCGTCGCTCCATGCCGAGCCGGTCGGGGGATCCTGCAACGAAGAAGTCGCCACGCGCAAGACCGCAGAGCACGGCACGAGTCGCCAGCGTGCATCTCGAGCGTCGACAACCCCTGCGTGCGTGGCATACCCTGCTCACATTCGCAGGCATTCTGTGCCCCATCCCATGCCCCAGTTGTCCGCCGAAGATGAGGAAGCCCTCGCGTCCGCCCCACAACCCGGCTCGGTGTTTGGGGACAAATACGTCATCGACAAGGTGCTTGGCATCGGTGGCATGGGCTACGTCCTGTCGGCCAGGCACACGCAGCTCGACGAGATGGTCGCCATCAAGATGCTCTTGCCCAGACTCACGCGAGACCCCGAGATGGTGGGAAGGTTCATGCGAGAGGGCCGCGCAGCCGTCAAAATTCAAAGCGAGCATGTCGCACGAATTCGTGACGTGGGCTCAGTCGATGGGACGCCGTACATCGTCATGGAGTACTTGAGCGGAACCGATCTGGCGGGCCTGCTCCGGAGAGAAACGCGACTGGAGACGACACGAGCGGTCGACTACCTGCTCCAGGCCTCCGAAGCCATCGCCGAAGCGCACGCGCTCAACATCGTGCATCGCGACTTGAAGCCGGCCAATCTCTTCTTGGCGCGGCGCACGAACGGACCAGAGTGCATCAAGGTTCTGGACTTCGGCATCTCCAAAATGACGGGTCCTCATGGGTCGCCTGAAATGTCCATGACGCGCACGAGTTCAGTGCTCGGCTCGCCGCTGTACATGTCACCCGAGCAGTTGACCTCCGCCAAGCACGTCGACAGTCGAACGGACATCTGGTCTTTGGGGGTCATCCTGTTCGAGCTCGTCGCGGGTCGCGTACCCTTCCTCGCCGCGTCGTTGCCGGAGTTGGGTGTCATGGTGTTGACGGGTCGCGCGCCAGACGTTCGCAAGTTTGCTCCTCTCGTGCCCGCAGGTTTGGCTGCAGCCATTTCGGCATGCCTTCAACACAACTCCGAAGACCGTTTTCCTTCCGTCGCTGAGCTCGCCCGCGCGCTCGCTCCCTTTGGATCACGAGCTGCGGCGAGTTCATCGAAGCGGATCGCGAGTGTCCTCGAGTCGATGCCGCGACCCAGAAATACAGGCCTCTGGGAGACGATTTGCGACTCGGGGCTGGACGCTGGCGAGTCATGGGGCTCGGCCTCGGGCGCACTCTCTCCTGACGGCCGGGCGGTCCTCGCTGCGACCTCAAAGAAAAGCTCACCGCTCGTGACAGTCGCGATCGGATTGATGGCCGCGGCTGTCATCGCGCTCGGTGCACGCTCATTTCTCACGACTCAAAACCCAGGCGGACCGGCGCCCTCGTCGAGCGTTCTACCCATCGCCACAGAACACGCGCTACCATCCGCTGTCGTCGTGCTTCCCGTCGCCTCGAGTTCGGTGTCTTTGGTTCCTTCCAATGCTGTGGTTCCGCACGTCCCTCTCCACAATCGCCCTGCGCCTTCCGCATCGCACACGCCCGCAGCCTCGGCGTCGGTCGTCGATTCGCACTGCATCCCCAACTTCGACCTCGATCCCAATGGTGGCAAACACTTCAAGCCAGAGTGCTTCAAATGACGCGCATGCTCTTCGCGCTCGCTCTCGGTGTGACTCTCTCGTTCGCGCGACCCGCTCGAGCCGACGGTCCAACCACCACCGAATGCATCGCCGCCAATGAACTCGCGCTCAAGCGCGTTCAAGAGCACAAGTTGCGCAGTGCACATGAGGCGCTGCTCGTTTGCGCCAAATCCAGCTGCCCCGGCGACATCCGAGACGAGTGCGCCCACAGAGGCGCCGAGATCAGCAACGCGGTGCCCACCATCGTCTTCGAGGTCAAGACCGCCGACGGGCACGAACTCGCGGACGTGAAGATCAGCATGGACGGCGAGACGCTGGCGACCCACCTCAACGGAACCGCGCTGCCCGTGGACCCCGGCGAGCACACCTTCCGATTCGAAGCCGACGCACATCCCACACAAGAACTGCGACTGCTCATTCACGAAGGAGAGAAGGCTCGTGTGGAACGCGTGTCGTTGGGGTCGCGCGCTCAACCAGTCGTGTCGAGTTCTAGTCGTCCAGTCTCACCAACCTTACCTTCCCATCCCGCCCAAGAGGCACCCAGCCAAGAGCTCGGAGCGCCACGAATCGCGGCGCTTGTAGTTGGCGGCGTGGGCCTCGTGGGACTCGGAATCGGAACCTACTTTGGCTTTTCTGCGGGCTCGATCTGGCATCAGGCGCAGAGCGATTGCACGACCGCGTGTGGGGTTGGTTCCACCGCCCAACGAGAACGCTCCGACGCCGGGACCGCTGCGACGATATCGACGGTCGCCTTCGTTTCAGCCCTGGCGATGCTCACCACCGCCGTCGTGGTTTGGTTGACTGCCCCCAAACGATCGTCACGCGTTGGCGAGAGTGCGTTCTTTGCACTCGGGACTTTCTGAGGCCGCCATGCACACCCGCTCGCGCTTCGGACTGTTCGGCATCCTCGCAGCGCTTACGCCTTTGTTGGCGCTCAATCATTGCGCGCTGGTGTGGGGCATCACCGACCTTCCACCCCCCGACGCAAGCACGACGGATGCGCCCAGCGCGAAGTATTCGTTCGCCGACGACTTCGACCGTCCCGACACAGACGGGGGTCTGGGCAATGGCTGGATCGCAAAAGGCAATACGTTCTTGATTCACTCGAACACAGCGGAGCGTGTGGTCAACGACGGCAATGACTACGCGGACAACATTCAGACGCGCCCTCCCAGTGAAGCCGTAGGGGATGTCGAGGTCTCCGTCGAGTTGAAGCTGACGTCTCTCACGCCGTGCAGCCCGCAAATTCACGCCCGCGTCACCCCCGGATCGGTGAGTGTGGCGAACACACTCGACAGCTACATTCTCTACCTCGACAACGACGCGACGTATTCCACCTGGATCGTCGCTCGACAGCACGGCATGGCAACGACTCCAGACCCGCTCGACAAGCTCACAGCAACGCTCGACGCAGGCAGCTGGTTCCGTCTCACCCTGCGCGTCACCGGGTCGAACCCCGTCGTGCTGTTCGCATCAATCGAGAAAAAGAGTGGCGCGAACTGGACGCCGATCGCATCACACTCCACCAATGACGCGACGTCGGTGCGCATCGAGCAGGGCGTAGTCGGTTTGGGCGCAGGCAAAGGCCTCGGCTACGAGACAACAGGCCAATATGCGTACGACAACTTCATCGCCAAAGCACCGTATAGCGGGGACGGGAACGGGATCGTGGACGGGGA
>JAYVXK010000635.1:0-1583 GCA_043785265.1 Myxococcales bacterium
CAGCAATTCCAAATGGGTGGGCACCTGTCGTCGAGACCGGAGCGAACACCGCCTGCCCCGCCGGATTTGCCACCGAGACGCACGTGGTGTCCGCCCCATCGGCGCTGCCTGGTGCATGCGATTGCCAAGCACAAAACACCGTTGTCCCATCATGTCAGGACGGCACACTTCAAACGTTTTATGGCGGAACGAGCTGCGGAACCAATGGCATAGCGCCTGCGATGTCCGGTGGAGGTTGTCTCACCCGCACGGGCATATTCGACAAGAAGTATGCGAGCAACGAGTTGCTGCCGACGGGTGGTAGCTGCACAGGCGTGAAGGTCATCGACAACACCAAACTGACTGGCTCGGATTATACGGTTTGCACGCCAACGAGTTGCTCCGAAAAAGTATGCGCGGGGCAGGCTCCCTCCTCGTTCGTGGCCTGCATCGAAACCGCCAACGACGTGGCCTGCCCAAACGGCAGCCCGTTCAGCAACAAACAAGTCGTGGGAGCCGCGACGCTTGATTGCTCTGCGTGCCCGAGCTGCGTTGCGAGCGCGAGTTGCGACACGCCCAAGGCCGAGTATTTCACGGACGTCGCGTGCAAAACATCTCTCGTCGCATTCGTCAGCGATGGCAGCTGCCAAGACACCAATCACGACAACGGCGTTTTCGGCAGCATGAAGTACACGGCGAACGTCAAGAACCCGACCTACACCGCCAACGGTCCCAAGACAGCGACGGTCGGGCTAGCGAACATCAAGACACTCTGCTGCAAGTGACCGTCAGCGACGTTTCGACTTCTTCAAAACAGGCTTTTTGGAGCCGGATTTCTTCGCGACGGTTTGAGTCTGCGCTTCGAGTTTCGACAGGCGGGCCTTCAGATCGGCGTGCTCGGTTTGGAGCTTGTCGAGATCTTCTTTGAGTTGATCGGTCGCGCGCTTTCCGGTCTCGCCCAGGTCACGCAGCACCTCGCGGATACGGCGGCGCACGCGCGGATCGAGATCGGTCTCCAAGCGCGCACGCAACGCGGGCCGAGCCTTCGCGTCACCGACTTCGCCGAGCGCACGTGCCACGTCGACACGCAACGAGGGGTCGCCATCTTCGAGGAGATCTTCGAGCGCCTCGCGGGAGCGCTTGTCTTGTGCGAGCTTGGGCATCGCCATGATCGCTGCCCGTCGTGTTCGCGTGGCGTGACCGTACTTGGTGCGCGCGAGCACGTGTGGGATGCCGCGATCTTCACGACAAGCGGCCAGACCGTCGAGCGCGCCAACACGAAGGACGTCTGCCCACGAGGACCGATCGAGCAACTCGACGAGGACGTCGTGCGCGCTCGATTGCCTGGTTTTTCCGAGTGATCGTGCAGCCTCGGCTTGCGCGAGATAACTCGGATCGGCAAGCGCGAGAGGCGCAAGCGCGAGAGCTGCCTGCGTCGACTTGAAGCCGCCGAGCGCTTCGACGACCGCGCGGCGAACCTTGGGATGAGCAACGCCGATGAGAGCGATCAATCTGCCCTCGCATTCTCTGCTTCGAATCTTGCCGAGCGCACTCGCAGCTTCTGCGCGCGTCCCCCAAAATTCTTTTTCGTCGGCGACGGTTGC
>JAYVXK010000636.1:0-5432 GCA_043785265.1 Myxococcales bacterium
CGTGCGCGACGCCAGCAGCGAGCGTTCCAACAGACGCCATGCGGTCCGCTTGGAGCAACTCTGCTTGCATGATGCGCCGCTCGGTAGTGTCGCGCGCGACCGACAAAATCGCTGGTGCGCCGTCGTAGTCGATCGTCATCGTCACCATCTCGATGAAGCCGAGTGTCCCGTCTTGCCTGACGACTTTGAGTTCCGTTGGCGGATTGACCTCACCGGCGAGCATGCGTTCACGACGCTCTCGAACCCGCGCGTGATAGCTCGGATGAATGACGGAGAAGACGTCGAGCCCAACGATTGCGCTCGCTGACTTGTAGCCAAGGGACGTGACCATCGCCGGATTGACGAACACGATCGTGCTGCCCCGGTAAACGCAAATCGCGTCAGGCGATCGCTCGATGAGTTCGCGAAAACGCGCTTCGCTCGCCGCGAGTGCTTCTTGTGCCCGCACGCGAACCGTTACGTCTTCCACAATCCCGATCGCACCCACCACCGCGCCGCGCTCGTTGCGCAAAGGCGTGAGGTGCATTGCGACGATCACCCGCGCGTCACTCGTCGTCGCGTCGTAAGGGCCTTCGTACGATGCTTCTTTTCCTTCGAGCGCCCTTCGCATGGCCGGGACCACGCGTTGATCACGAAGCCGAGACAAGTCGAGTCCATTGAGCAACTCGCTCGTGGTGCGCAAGATCCTGACGAACCGCAGATTGAACGTGCGGAGTCGGAGCGTGAGGTCGAAAACGAACACTCCCAAGGGGGACTGCTCGAACAACGCACGAAACCAGTCATGCGACTGCGGCAGCGTGAAGCTGAGTTCGTCCTCGGTCATGCTGCGTCCCCCCAATGTGTTTTAGTACTTCTCGCGTCCAAGTTCGATTGCCATCTATCATCGGCGGGCGTAGTGCCCACGCAAGCTGAGCTGTTGGTACGAGCGAACAACAAGGCGGATGCGAGCCATGTCCTCACCTCTTTCTGATATCGACGACTTGTTTGGAGAGCTAGACGCGCTCCTCAAGAACCCCGACGTGGGCGCTGCGCTCGCAGAACGCGGCGTCAATGTGAGCTTGGCGCTCTTGGCGAAGGACGGCTTGCACGCTTACTTGCAGGGAGAAAAGGCGCGAGCAGCAGAGGACTTCTCGACGTTTGCCGAAGAAGTCTTCGCGCGAATGACCAGCCCGGACAAACCGTCATGAGTCAGTACATCAACACGCTGCGGGCCGGCCAATCGCATCCACACCCCGAACCGATCAGTGGCGCGAGTTACTCCGCGGCGGAACTGATGCCAGGAGATCAGCGCGTCGCATTGCTCGATCAACGCAAATTGCCGGCGGTCGAGCGATACGAATTTTTCTCTCGCAGCTCGGATGTTGCTGACGCCATCACGGCCATGGTCGTGCGCGGGGCGCCAGCGATTGGTGTCGCGGCTGCGTATGCGATGGTGCTTGCTGCGGGCGAAGGCAAGAGCGCGTTAGACTTCGTCGCGCACATGCAGGCTGCCGGAGCCACGCTGCAGGCCACGCGTCCAACGGCTGTGAATCTCGCGCACGCCGTCAATCACATGTTGGCGATCGCCACGGCCATCGCGAATGAGAGCGCGCTCGATCGCGTGTCGCAGCTTGCGGAGGCTGCTCGCAGCTATCACGCGGCTGATGTCGCGGCGTGCAAACGCATGGGGGAGCTCGGCGCCAAAAGCATGCCTGACGATGGTTTCGTCCTCACGCATTGCAACGCAGGGGCTCTCGCGACAGGCGGTTTTGGCAGCGCGCTCGGCGTCATCCGCGCGGCGCGGTCAGCCGGAAAGAAGCTTCGCGTGATCGTTTGTGAGACACGTCCGATGCTCCAGGGCGCGAGGCTCACGGCCTGGGAGCTCCACAAGGATCACATTCCGATGACGCTGATCACCGATTCGATGGTCGCTCAACTGATGAAAAAAGGCGGAGTACAAGCCTGCATCGTCGGTGCAGATCGCATCGCCGCCAACGGGGACGTCGCCAACAAGATCGGCACGTATTCGGTCGCGTGCCTCGCTCAGATTCATGCAGTCCCGTTCGACGTCGCCGCGCCCTGGAGCACGGTCGATCTTGCGTGTGCAGACGGCTCAAACATTCCGATCGAAGAACGTGACGAACGCGAAGTGACTCACATCATGGTCGGAGACAACTCGATTTCGATCGCGCCCGAAACGACTCACGCCCACAACCCCGCGTTCGACGTCACGCCTGCGCGTCTGGTTCGCGCAATCTACACAGAGCGTGGAGTCGTCTCGCCGGTGAATGCGGAGAGCTTGAAGCGCTTGATCTGAACCGTCAGTTCGGGGTTTGGATGCGCAGGGCGGCGCGCTGTTTGTCAACGTCGGCTGCGTTCGCGCCAAGTTCCAGCGCGTGATCGAGTGCCTTCTCTGCGTCGGGTTTTTTGCCCAATTTTGTGAGTGCCCATGCGCGTCCGAGTTCTGCAGGTGCGAAGGACGGGACTTTTGCGAGCAACGCATCGTAGGCCGCCAGCGCACTCTTTGGATCGTTTCCAAGCACAGCGACGGTCGCCAAACCCAGCAAGTTTTCGCGACTGTCAGGATCGGCCTTGAGACCTTCTCGATAGGCGTCAGCGGCGCCAGGCAGATCGCGGAGATGGACCCGCACGAGCCCCAACGCGTGCATGATTTCTGCGTCATGAGCTCCGCGGCGAACTGCCTCTTCGAGACGGGGAAGCGCTTGGTCTACTTCGCCCCAACGGGCGCACCGCATGCCACCTTCGCGCGGCCCCGCAGGAGAGTTTGGCGCTCGGTCGGCGGCCTCGTCGTAAGCCGCCAGCGCTTCGTCGAAGCGATGCGTGAGTTCGTAAGCGTGACCGAGTTCGATCCACGGAGCGGGATCGCCGGCGGGTGCGCGCTTGGCGAGCTGGTCGACTTCGTCTTTTGCAGCGCCCAGATCTCCCGAGAACGCCAACACGCGAATGAGCAGGCGTCGCGCTGACAGATCGTCTGGATTTTTAGCCAGATCGTCGCGCAGCAGGGCAACTGCCTCGGTGTCTTTGTGCTGACGCACCAGCGACAGAGCACGGTCGGTTGGCGTGAGTTGCGCGCAAGCCGACAGGGAGAGGAGGAGCGCACCGAGCGGCGCCATGCGCATGCGGGTTGTGCTACTTCACGACCGCTGCGAGCGCACGACAAAAGCGAGGACGGCACGTCCGCGCCCCAGGCGCGGCGTGGTCAACACCAGAGCGAGGAACCATGGACTTGGCACGTATCAAGACAATCGGTGTGTTGGGAGCTGGCCAAATGGGCGGCGGCATCGCGCAAGTCGCGAGCACTGCGGGGTTCGACGTTCGCTTGTGCGACGCATCGATCGATCTCGCAAAGAAGGGTCTCCAAAAGATCGACGGCATGCTCAAGCGCCAAGTCGACAAAGGCAAACTCGCCGCTGATGTTCAATCCGCCATCGTCGCGCGCATCCAACCGATCGCATCTGCGGCTGATTTCAAGGGCTGCGACGTGATCATCGAGGCGGCCACGGAAAACCTGGAGCTGAAATTGAAACTGCTCCGCCAGTGCGACGAAGCGCTCGCGCCAGATGCGATCCTCGCGAGCAACACGTCTTCGATCTCGCTGACCAAACTTGCAGCGGCGACTTCGCGTCCGAGTTTCGTCGTGGGTCTGCACTTCATGAATCCTCCGCCGCTGATGAAGCTGGTCGAGATCGTCCGCGCCGTGCAGACGAGCGACGAGACCTTTTCGGTGGCAAAAGCGCTCGCGGAAAAAATGGGCAAGACCGTGGTCACGAGCCAAGATGCTCCGGGATTTCTCGTCAACCGCATGCTCATTCCGATGTTGTGCGAGGCTATTTTTACGCTCGAACAGGGCTTGGGCACTGCTGAAGACATCGACACGGGCGCCAAGCTCGGACTCAACCACCCGATGGGACCGCTCGAGTTGTCCGACTTGATCGGACTGGACACAGTGCTCTTCATCGCAGAGGTTTTGCATCGCGATTTTGGAGACTCCAAATACCGTGCGCCCACACTCCTCAGAAATCTCGTGGCTGCAGGTTGGGTTGGGAGAAAATCAGGGCGGGGATTTTATCGGTACGACGACAAAGGCCCGAAGCAGTGAGTCGCGCGTGGGACGTCACGTCCGCGACGATGAGCAGTGTGGTGCGGATGGGCGCGGGTTACTACGCGACGCACAAGGCCAAAAAGAAGCCGGAAAAGCTGCTGGAACTCTACGAGTTCGAAGCGTGCCCGTTCTGTCGCAAAGTGCGAGAAGCGCTGTCGTCTTATGATCTCAACGCGATCGTCCATCCGTGCCCCAAGGGCGCGCGCGCGCGGGCGGTGGTGAAGGAGCTCGGCGGCAAGGAGATGTTTCCGTTTCTGGTCGACCCCAACACTGGCAAGTCGATGTACGAGTCGACGGACATCATCAAGTACCTCGCCGAGACATACGACACCGATGGCACACCACTGGGCGTCTCGCTCGGTCCCATCACCGTGCTCAGTTCGGGCTTCGCGGGTCTCCTGAGAATGGGGCGCGGGCGTGACGCGCGTGGAAACGGCAAAAAAGCGCCCGCAAAACTGCTGGAGCTCTGGTCGTTCGAGGCGTCGCCATACTGTCGCCTCGTGCGTGAGGCGCTCTGCGAACTCGAGATCTCTTATGTCGTGCACAATGTCGCCAAGCAGAGCGATGCGCGCGCTCAACTCGTCGAGCGAGCAGGAACGATGCAAGTGCCTTATCTCGTCGACCCGAACACACAGACCGCGATGTTCGAGTCTGCAGACATCGTCCGCTATCTCAACGACGCCTATGGTTGAGCCGCTTCAGCGCGCCGGTTCGTTGGTCGCGACCTTCGATTCAACGAGGCCTGAGCCAGCGGCGTAAGCAGCGCCGGCGACGAATGCGAAGACCCAGACGGCAAGAACGGCACGAGCTAAGCGAGTGTGAAGCATGTTGCTGACAATCTATTACAACTTCCGCGCCAGTCAATCTTATTGGGTACTTAGCCATCATTGAGTAGGTGACAATCCCGACACTGATGTCATGGACTCTCACAATCGTGAATCTACGGCACACCCCTTGTCCGCGTTGACGGACCCTCGGGTGACACGGTATCGCCAGCTCATGTCCTACGAAACACTCCTCGTGACGCGCGAAGACTCCGTGGCGGTGGTCACCATCAATCGACCTGACAAACTCAACGCGCTCAACGCGAAGGTGATCGAGGAGCTCGACGCAGCCTTTGGTGAGCTCGAGCGAGACGCGTCGGTGCGCGTGGCCATCCTCACGGGCGCGGGCGAAAAAGCATTCGTTGCGGGCGCTGACATTGGCGCGATGGCCAACATGACTCCCGCGCAGGCACGAGACTTTGCCGCGAAAGGCCAGCAAATGTGCGCGCACTTGGAGAGCGTGCGCTTTCCGGTGATTGGCGCGATCAACGGGTTTGCGCTCGGCG
>JAYVXK010000637.1:0-1580 GCA_043785265.1 Myxococcales bacterium
GGCACGATACCGATCGTAGTCAAGTATCCTCGCGAGGCACCGTCGACCGCGCGATCGAACGCCTCAATGAACGCGTCTTGGTTGGTGATGTAGTGATCACTGGGGAACACCGCGATGATCGCGTCCGGATCGCGACGCAAGATCGTGGCAGTCACCCACGCGATCGCTGGCGCAGTGTTGCGCGCCGCGGGCTCCGCGAGAATTTGTGCGCGAGGAACATCTGGCAACATGACGGACGTCGCCTCCAGAAGGTGAGCGCCTGTGGCGATCGTCACGCGCTCTGCTGGGATGCGAGACGCGAGTCGGCGCACAGTCGCGGCGACGAGAGCCTCGGTACCCGCCAACGGCAACAATTGCTTGGGACGAAGCGACCGCGAAGCTGGCCAAAAACGCGTGCCGGCGCCGCCCGCGATGATCACCGCATGAAGATGGGAGTCCATGGCAGCGGGCATCTTAGACATGCGCTGCGAAAGATGCCGAAAACTCGCCCACGTAGGAAACAGCCGGTATTGCAAATGTCTCGATGCACCGGCGCATTCTCTGGCTCTTTGTCGTGCTTCTGCTGATGGTTGCGTGCGAGAGCGTGCCAAGCGCTCCGTTGCTCGAACTGTCGGGCGTGACCCCACGGCGCATCGAACTCGGCGACAAACTCGAGATCGAAGGCGCGAGTCTGCCAGAAGGTCGACAAGCTCGCGTCGTATTTCGTGGCGTGCTGCATCGTCCCGGCGAGTCACCCGAAGAAACCGAGATCGACACCACAGGGCGAGTCGTCGCGCGCGATCGAATCGAAGTGCCGGTCACTGCCGACCTTGTCGCGGCGCTCTGCGGCGAGGGACGCACTGCCCTCCACACCACGTTTGTTGGGTCTTTGGAGATCGTGTTCGCCGCGCAACGCTCAGGCGCTCCGCCAGTATCGGGCATGATCGATGGAGCAGAGATCGACGTCGTGCCTCAAGGAGTGCGTCGTTCGGACGAAGACGGTCTCCGCGCGCTCGCTGCGATCGGCGTGCATCCTGCGACGGCAGACGACAACGAGCCTGCTGTCGGTGGATTCGTCGTTGGTTCTGTCGATCGCGGTTCTCGCGCCGAGCGTGCGGGGCTTGCTCCAAGCGATCGCATCATGGCGTTTGCGGGTGTGCGCGTGCTCACCGTCGGCGATGTCGCGCTGCCCCCAGGTCGTGCATCCACGCAAGCTCGCGTGGCACACGGCTCGAGCACCACCGAAGAAGAAATCGTGATCTCGATCGACGGCGTCGCCCCCCCCGCGCGTGGACGTGTCTCTCTCGGACTCGCTCTCAGCGCACTCGTTGCCGCGGCGATCCTCGTGCTCATCGGGCCGCCAGCGCGCACCCTCGCTTGGGTCGAACGACGACTCGGTCATGGCCTGAAGGCACGCCGTTCGCAACTCGGTTTGCCAGTGATTTTAGCCATGATCGCGTCGGTGCTGGTGTTGCCTCTCGCGCGGCCAGTGTTCGCTGCGCGACTCGATCTTGCGCTGGTCTCCGTGACCATCGTGCTCGCATGGACAGCGCTAGGTGCCATGCGCGCGGCAAGCCTTCGCCGTCTTGCCAAGACAATCT
>JAYVXK010000638.1:0-5426 GCA_043785265.1 Myxococcales bacterium
CGGGCAAGCTGACCGCATCTGTTCGCGGCGGCAGTGCCACGGACGGCACGTCCGCGGTGCCGCGGCGTGGTCAACACCAGGATGAGGCTCTTCGTCGCGGGATCGAGCGCACGATCGCGCTCATTGGCAGTCGCACGTTCGTATCCACCCAGCCGACTCTCGAATTGCGGATCGCCGCCAATGTATCTGCAGACGAAGCGCACGACGGCTTGCACGGAGACGTCTTCGCCATCGGCGGCAGCTATTCTGGTGGAGAGGGCAATGCGTTTTTTGCGCTCGCATCAGGCCGACGTGTAGACGTCACCATCCGCGCGGTCTCTCGGTGACCAAGAGAACTCAGTCTTCGCCGGCGGCGCGGCTCTCGATGTCCAGACCATCTGCGTGACGCGAGCGATCGCCTTGTGCTGCGCGCATGTTGGCATCGGCGAGTCCCATCTCGACGTGCTGCCGTCTGACGAGTGCGTCGTGATCGACGGCGAGGGGTGCACGACGGGGCCGTAAAATCCAATGGGGCTGGGTCGGAAATCCAACGACCGGCATCGGAGCCTTGTCGTCGAAACTCTCTGCGACGAAGTAGTTGCGCGTCACGACCACGAACAGCTCGCTCTCTTGACCAAGCAACAATCGCATCTGGAGGTCGTCCATGTCGTCAAGCACGATCGCCTGTAATTTACGGGCTTGTAGCGTCTCGATCAGATCGCGCGGTGCGGGATCGCCGGCGCGCATGACATCGACGAGCGCGTTGATGTGCGGGTGGGTCTTGCGTGTGACGTGACCGCGACCGAGCATCATCACGTCACCGTCTGCGCCTTCGATCTCGCGAACGCGCGCGACCACGTCATTGGAGGCTCGCAACGCGTCTGCGTCGGGGACCGCCTCGTTGGGGTCGGGGGCAAACGCGCCAGCTTGCAATGCGAACGCGACCAGCACCGCGACGACCAGTTCGCGCGGCGCCTTCTGGTTTTGACCACGCTGCGGCCTGGCCGCAGACGTGCCGTCCTCTTCGACACGCGACGCGAGCACCACGGCAGCAGGCACCGCGAAGGCCGTCCAAAAAACGAGCACATTCGGCCAACCGCCCACATGCATCCTACTCGTCGCAGAAGCGACAAAACCCGCGAACACGAACGCAACCAGCACGAGCCATGACTCTGACGTACCGTCGATCTCGAACGGCACGCGGCGGACTCGCGCAATCACCATCATGACGAGCCGATAAATAGCCGCGATCGTCGCGATCGTGAGCACGGGCGCGTGAGAGAGATCGACGATGAAAAAGAGCGTGATGTATTTTGCGGCCATGCCGTGCGCGCTCGGCAGCTTCAAACAGTAGTAAGAAAACCATCCGTCCGAAGACGACTGAAGCCACGCGAAGAGGGGCAGCCCGACCAGCGCAGCGCCCCCGACGAACGCGAGCGCGCGCTTGAAACGGCCTGCCAGCGCGAGCGCGATCGGCACGAGGACGATGAACATACTGGCGGGCTGCTTGACGAAAAAAGCGAGCCCCACGAGCGCGCCCGCTCCCGCTGCGCCCAACCATCCGCGCGAACGCTGCAAGACCACAGCGCTGAGTGCCACGAGCGCAACCATCAACGGATCGCTGCGCTCCATGTCGTACCACGCACAGACATACCCAAAACATGCGACGAAGAACGCTGGGGCCAGCGCCGAGAAGTATCGAGAAGCGCCAGCTCTTCTCGCAAGAAAATACGTGCATCCTGCAGTTATCAGAGAACTCGCGATCGAAACTCCGCGCGCGGCACTCACGATCGGAAAAGCGCGACTGACGAACGCGACAGTCCAGTAGTAGCCAGGCGTGTAGATGAACGGAATCCAATCACCCGACGGCGAGGCGTAAATCGGCTTGCCCGCACGAACGCGCTCGACATGATCCAAAACGGCGCCTGTCATCCATTCGAGTTCACCCGGATAGCGAAAGCGCGCGGCGATCACATAGAGGACGAGCCCGACCATCGCCGTCAAATAGAGCGCGACGGCAATGCGCGTTGCGGTAACGACCGAGGGCATTGTGGAGCGTAAGGTATATTAGGTTGTCTCTCGTGAAGCGCGCCATCGCTCTTGCCGCTTTGCTGGCGTCCTTCCTCGCAGGGTCGTTGGCTCAGGCGCGCTGGGTCAACCTCGACGCGAGCACGCATGACCAGCTCGCGTATCTCGCTCAAGCGCGGATGCTGGCGGAGACCCATTTTTCGGGCGTGACCAACCGCATCGAGATGCCTGTGTTTCCGGCGATCCTTGCGCTGTTCTATCGCGAAGGTCTGACGGACGACGACTGGTTTTGGCGCGCGAAGCTCGTCTCGATTGGTGTCGCGACTCTCTCTGCGATCGCCATCACACTCACACTCCGACGGGTGCTGACGGAGTCATCTGCGCGGTGGGCGAGCGTCGCCATTGTCTTCTTCGTCTTGATGTTTCGCGCCGCGTACGTGCAAACCGAGCCGCTCTACTATTGTCTGTCGCTCTGGGCGTTGCTCGCCATCGATGCATTCTGGCGAACACCAACCTTTCTCCGTGCGCTCGCTGCGGGGGTGCTCGTGGGAGTTGCGTGGCTCTCCAAGGCATCCATCCTGGTTGCAGCGATGATCGCGCTACCGCTATTTTTAGGGCGCGAATCGATGCGTGGTCTCAAGTCGCGTGCCTGGGCCACGATGCTTGCTCGGGTCGGCATGGCCGCGAGCGCAGTCCTCGCGTTTGCGCTTGTGATTGCGCCGTACGCAAAGACGAGTCGCGAGCTGCAAGGCAGGTGGCTCTACAACATGTCGCCGACGTACGTGATGTGGTGCGACTCGTGGGAAGACTTCATCGACCACATGCGCCGGCTCGGACCGGTCGAAGATTGGCGCGCTCTGCCTGATCAAAGCGAGGTCCCGAGCATGGCGCATTACTTGGCGTCGCATTCGGTGGGACAGATCTCGTGGCGAACGATCTCCGGCTCTCTGCTCGTGCTCTTCAACCTGCTCGCGTCTCCCTTTGGTCCGCTCTTGTTCGCAACGAGCGTGCTTGCGATCGCTCTGATGTCACGACCCGCGCTGCGTGCGCGCATCTTTCGCGGCGACCTGTATGCGAGTGTTTGGCTCGTGCCGTACTTCGTCGTGCACGCGACGCTGCAAGGCTTTTATGCGCCGATCGCAGCAGGTCCTCGCTTTTCGTTGGCGATCGCTTTGCCTGCATTCGTGTTCTTGCTCAGGACCATGTCACGGCACGCGCGCGAAGAAGACACTGTCACGATTTTTGGGCGAACGATCTCGTGGACGCGCGCCGAGCAGGTGATGCAACGTGTGACGTGGGTGCTCCTCTTCACGGCGTTGCCGATCGCGGCTGCCACTCTCTACAGCGGCGGCTGAGGGTTTATCGTGGTGACTGACGAACGTAGATGCGCAAGGGACCGTCGTCTCGCGTGAGTGAATAGGCGCTCGGGATGCGCGCGACCACCGACGCGGGAGCTTGCCACACGATCAAGTGATCGAACCGTGTCTGCGCGACGGCCCAAAACCTACCCCAATCCGCGTCGTACGCCGCAACGCACTCGTGCGAATCACACGCTGGCGCTGCGTGAGCTGAAACGAATGCTGCATAGTCGAGATCTTCGAACGGCCGCTCTTGCGGCTGCCGATACGAAATCGGAAACGATGGCGAGTGACCAAATGCCAGTGGCGGAGCGAGCGCGTGCGACCGAACCACATAGAGACCCCATGCATGCTCGAGCGGCGCCGTGTTTTCGCTCGAACCTTTTGTGGCGAAAGTGAGCGGCAGGATACGCGCGCCTGCCGGCACGACCGCAGACGCCGATGCGTACCGGTCCACCTCCGCAGACAGACGCGAGTAGTCCAAACCAAGACCCACCGAGGTCGCGATAGCCGCGACGGCGAGACCGACCGAGAGCCATCGCGGCAAGACGTTGGGCAATCGCGCGATGCATGCAAAATACAAGAACGGCAACACGCGCGCGTTCACCGCGAACCAGTTGTCCGCTTCGAACGGCAACACAAAAAACAAAAGCATCAGTGAGACCAGCAGCCACGCTGGCACCGCTGAGTCTTCGCGGCGCTGGACACCTAGCGTGAAGAGCACGACGACGGCGACGAGTGACGCGGCTTCACGACGCGTAAACGCCCATGGAAATAGGGCCCAAACGTCATAGACGGTTTCCCAAGGCGCGCGCCATTGGAGCGCGTGTCCGATCACCGGCGCTTCATGCGACTGCACGACGAACGACCACACCGCGAGCGTTACCCCCAAGAGAATCGGCGAGAGCGCGACGAGGGCCACTTGGAGTTTGCTCCGATCAACTCGCACACGCTGCACCGCAATCAGGACAGCGACCAGTGTCGCGAGTGCGAGCGCGAACGCGTGCGTATACCAAACGAGCACGGCGAGCAGCGCCACGCCCGCGCTCGGACGACGGGCACGTGCGGAGACTTCGATCTCGCAGACGAGCAAGATTCCAAGTGACGCGCCGAGCGCGTAGTCGAGCATGCCCATGGCGACGAACCATCCGTGCACGAAGGGCCATGTGAGCAGAGTGGCGATGAGCACGCGCTCGCGACCTCCAAACACGAACGCAGCCCGAGTCCACGCAAACGCGCTGACGGCGATCACGACCGCAACGAAAACTTTTGCGGCTGACTCGAGCCCAACGACCGAACCGGCAGAATGCAGCCACAAGAACAATGCGGAGTTGGTCTTGAAGAGACCGTTGCTCGCATACTCCGGATACTGCGCGAGGTGCGATGCGATGCTCTCGCTCGCCAAATGGTTGGGGACGTCTTGCAGTGGCAACGCGCCGCCGAGCAAAAGCGGCCAGGCGGACAGAACAAACAACGCGGTCGCGCACGACGCGACGACAGAGCGATCGCCCATGGATCGAAACCAACCAAGGTTGCTCATTGTCGCTGCGCGACCCTACCGCGAAACGATGGGCGCAGTCCGCGACTACAAGTTGCCTTCACTGTCGCGGCAGAACAGGTGCCCGTCGCAGTGCTTGCCGTCGGAGCAACGATTGCCGCATTCGCCGCAGTTGTTGTCGTCAGTTTGGATGTTGACGCATGTGCCACTGCAGCGCCGTGTGATGCCCGGACCTGGGCACGGCGCGTCGGCAGCACTTTGCGTGTGGCCAGTCGGTGTCGTCGTGTGATGGGCCGACGCAGTGGCAGAGTGCGTCGGAACGACCGTCGGTGTCGGAGTCGTCTCCGTGTCCACTTCCGGAGGTGTGCTCGTCGTGTAATCGTCCTCGTGGTGCCGCGAGCGTTTGCACGCCAGTGTCACCGCAACGATGAAGAGCAGACTCGCGCCAACATGAAGAATTTGTCGCATCGATCTCGACTCCTGTCCGGTTTTGCGCGACCGCCACAAGAGTCCCACCCAGGCCGCGACGAGCAGAGTCTCGCACGAACTAGTGCGGCGTGGAC
>JAYVXK010000639.1:0-5424 GCA_043785265.1 Myxococcales bacterium
GCCTCTTGAACTCGCGCGCCATCGACGCGAACGCCAGAGGTCGACCCTAGATCGCGCACGCGCACTCCGCCGTCTGCGATCTCGAGCTCGCAATGGTGACGCGACACGGTGTCGTCGTTCAACACGAGGTCATTGTCGTCGGCCTTGCCGATGGTGACTTTGTGCGCAAGAGGCTTGTTTTGGCCCTTTGCAGAGCCCGTGAGCACTTGCAGCAAGAGTGAGCCAGTGCCGCGATGAACGCCAGCCGCCGCACGCGTCTCGATCGGATCGTCGTCCTTCACCTGCTCGCTCCAGGCGCGTCGAGCGCAGCCAGCACGACGCTGGCGACATCGACAGAGGTGGTGCCGCCGCCAAGAGACACAGTGCGCTCGACATGAGTGTTGCCGTTGTGGCCTGTCACATCGATCGAAAGTTTGTAGTCTCCATTGGGCATGTGCGTTTCGTGGTGGACGACGCGCGGCGCAGGAGTGCTCGCAAAGTTGAACTCCACCTCGCTCGCCCAGTCGTGATTCGGATCCTCGTATGCGAGCCGCACGCTCGTCACCTTGCTCGCGGCGTCACCCAACACGACTTCGACCGTTTGATCTTTGGGCAATCGCGGCGCAAACAAGAAGTACAAACCGAGCGCAACCACGGCAAAAAGTGGCAAAATTAGGCGACGGTCGGCGCGCATCTTCAGCTGCCTTTCGACGCGCGAATCCTCGCGACGAGCCCTTGAATGGTGCTGTCGGGAATGTCGAACTTCGGCATGAGACCTTTGCCGTTCTTGATCTGATCGGCGATTTGTTGGTCCGTGACGCGTGACTGCCAGTCCTCGCGCGTGAGATCAGGCGCCTTCACGAGTTGCCCGTTCGGTCCATCACCATGACCCGTCGGACCATGACACGCCGAACAGTTTTCGTTCCACGTCAGCTCGACCAGCATCTCTTTGTTGTCAGGGCTGCCCGCGCCTTGCGCCATGGGCTGACGACCTGCCATTTCGGCTTGATCATGGTCTTTGGGCGTCCAGGGATGCGCATGGTCCTGAGAGGGAGCCCGATCGCATGCCGCAGCCACAAACAGGCTCGCAAACAAGACCGCCACGAGGGACCAGCGCCTCTGCAACCACATCGGGTCTCACCCTAGCAAACTCCGATGGCCTTGCCGACCGAGCCGCGCGCAGCTACCTTTTGGATCAGGCGTGGACCCCGCTCCAAACCATAGGGGCCGCGACCCGAGGACACATGTACAATACAAATTCCGCGACGCGGAAGGTGACTGTTCCCGAGCTCTCAGCGCGCAAGCGTAGCCAAGGATCCCCTCCCATCGCGATGGTCACCGCGTACGACTTCACCATGGCCCGTCTCATCGACGAGGGCGGCGCCGACATGATCTTGGTGGGCGATTCGCTCGGCATGATCGTGCAGGGTCTGGCGAACACCATTCCCGTGACGATCGACGAGATCGCCTACCACGGTCGGGCAGTGGCAAGAGGGACCGTCCGCGCGCACGTGACGGGAGACATGCCGTTCATGTCTTATCAAGTCTCTCCCGAACAAGCTGTCGAGTCGGCTGGCAAACTCTTCAAGGATGGCGCATTCGAGAGCGTGAAACTCGAGGGCGGTGAGTCGTTCGCAGAACACGTGTATCGCATCACGCGCGCTGGCATTCCGGTCGTCGGCCATGTTGGTTTGCTTCCACAGAGCGTGCACGCACTAGGCGGATTCAAAGTGCAAGGTCGTGGCGAAGACGCAGCAGCACAACTCGTCAAAGACGCGCGCGCCATCGAGGCGGCCGGCGCATTTTGCATCGTCCTCGAAGCCATCCCACCCGATGTGGCTGCAGAAATCACCGCGTCTGTCAGTGTCCCCACGATTGGCATCGGCGCAGGCAATGCGTGCGATGGGCAGGTTTTGGTGTGTACGGATCTCCTCGGCATGTCGCGAGGTCATACACCCAAGTTTGCCAAACACTTTGCGCAGCTCGGCGACGCCATCGTTGCTGCCGTGGGCGACTATGTCCGCGAAGTACGCGAAGGCTCGTTCCCCGGCAAAGAGCACTCCTACAAACCGAATCATCCTGACGCAACGCCGGACAGCTCGGCCATCCGTCACTGAGAGCGCGTGATGAGCGAGTGGCTCGAAGGTGGCTGTCACTGTGGAGCCATTCGCTTTCGCGTGTGCGTTCGTTCTTTTGAAGCGATCGAATGCAATTGTTCGATCTGCCAAAAAAAGGGCTTTGTACACTTGATCGTGCCGCCTGCAGACTTCGTTTTCGTTTCAGGAGAGAGCGCTCTCGCGACCTACACCTTCAACACGCACCTCGCCAAGCATCACTTCTGCAGGACCTGCGGCGTCCACCCGTTCTATCGACCGCGCTCTCACCCAGGCAGTTGGGACGTGAACGTTCGATGCTTGGATGGCGACTCGCACACACGATTCGCCATCGCGCCGTTCGACGGAAAGCACTGGGAGGACAACGTGGCGACGATCGCGTGAGCTATCTGCGGCCGCGGAGCGCGGCGAGAATCGACAACCAAAAAAATCGCAATCGGCTCCCAACACGCCCAAGGGACAGACCAAGCGCAGTCGGACGGGCGCGACTGCCACGCATGGCAAGCTGCGGTGGACGCGCCGCGGGATGCACGCCAAAGAGCGTGTAGAGGTCGATCAAGTCTTGAACGAGATCGCTGATGCCGCGCGTGTCGAGATCGTGCGCTTGGCAGTAGCTGTCGGGCTTGTTGCGGATCATGCAGCGGGCGATGATCTTCATCACGTTGGGATCGATCAGCTCGCCGTTGCCATCGAGGTAATGCTTGTACGAAAAGAAGCGATCGGCCGGCGCGACTTCGATGCCGCCATCGGCTTTGGGAGATCGCAGCGAGTTGATGACCGAGTATTCGTGCGCGAGATAACCATCGATCGTGTTGGTCTCGTCGGGTCGCTCGAACTCGATGAACTTGTGAAAGTTGTCGTACAGAGTCTTTGGGTTCGCGTACGCACCGCTGATCAAATAGTAGAACATCGCGCCGAGCGAATAGATGTCCGCGGGGCGCCCCACGCTCTTTTGAATCCGCGCGCGCACGTTCGTCTCGGTTGGTCCACGATAAGCCTGCGAGAGCATCAGCCGTTTTTTTGCGCGATCTGCGTAGACGACCCCGTAACTCTCGTCGCGATTGAACAGCGAAAAAGAGTCATTTTTGGAAATCTGGATGTAGAAGTCCTCGAAGAAGTCGACCTCTGCCAAACCTTGTTGGACGTTGACCAAGAGCTCGATGACGTTCGTCTCTTGTTCAGGACTCTGAAAAAAGAGCGTCCCTGGAACACTCTTGAGTTGAGTCATTTTGACGCTCACGTCGTCGTCGTGCAGCTTGGCAACGTTGAAGTCGGCGAGCCGCACCTCGAGCTGACTGCCACGCAAGTTGGGATCGGGCAGACCGATGAGGACGTTCGCGGGCTTGATGTCTCGGTGACACACGTTGCGAACCAGGTGCGCGTACTCGATGGCACTGGCGATCGGGATCATATAGTCGAGCACGCGGAAGATGCGCTCTTGCATCGTGCACGCGAGCAGGTCGTCTTTTTGGCCTCTTTGACGGGAGCCTTTGAGACGTTCTTCGAGTGACATGTCGAGTCGCTCGAGGATCATGTATTCGGGCTCGACGTGCTCACGGACTTGAGGCGGGATGAATTCGCCGTCGTCGCCTGCGCCTGACGCAAAGAGGCGAATGATGTTTGGGTGACCTTGCACGCGTTCGAGAAGCTCTTTCTCCATTTGAAAGCGCATCGCGTCTTCGTCGGACACACCCTTTTGGAGAATTTTGATCACGATGGGGCGGCGGAAATCAGTCGTCGATTCGATCCAGCGCTCTTCGCCCAGATAGGCCTTCGCGAAGCGCCCAGATCCAACCTCGATGGGCAGTCCTCGCTCGTCGATCGCGAACGCATACACCCGCGACCGCGTGACGTGTCCAATTCGTCGCTGCGCCGGAAAAGCACCATCGGCACGTACTGCGACACCCACAGGCGGCGGTGCTTGCGACGGGGCGACCGCAAACGGCGTGACATGCGGAGGCGACGGACTAAATGTTGGGAACGACGCGCTCGCGGGGATTTCGTTGACCCGCGGACGAACGGAAGGGGACGAACCAGCGGCAGGAATGGGTGGTCGCGGCCCAACATCCGACGTCATCTGCGGAGGTTGGAAGGGCGTCGTGGGTGTAGTGGGGCGAGCAAACGTCGCACGAGTCGGCAACGGCGGCGGCGCACTCGTATGCGCGGCAACGCCTTCGGGCGTGGTCGTTGGTTGCCGCGGCTCGTTCTCTGGCACCTTTACGTTCCTCGGTTGCGACCCCACGCGGACTCCTCGAAATCAGCCTTCTGGTGTAGACCACGCTTCCGCGAAGCCGGAGACGTCAGTGGTATGGCTGGAGGCACATCACGACCACTTCCTTCGTGCCGCCGATCAAGATGGCTACGCATAGCGTCGCACGATTCGTAGGAATCACAAACTCTTGGTCCGACAGGACGAACACGCGCCCAGTTGCGCTTGTCACACCGAAGCGCACACCAATCTTGCCGAGAAGTTCGCGCGACACCGAATAGAGATCGACGTCAGTGTCTACGTCCGCGATGAGCGCTGGCGAAGGCCGGCTTTTCGACCCCGCGACGCCGACGAAGCAATTGAGGCCTTTCACGTTGAGGCGAAAATCACGGTCGCGAGCGGGCAGGGTGGTGAGACGCACCTGCACGAGCGCGTCGCCTGCGCCTGGGAATGACATGTCCAGTCGCTCGTTGACGTCGACGATCTTGAGCACATTGTCGCCGAGGTGCGCCTCTTCGATCGGCGCAGGCTCGGCCCCGCCGTCTTCGTTCACGCGAGGTGCGGTGTCGAGAGTGATGCTCGAAAAGGTCACCGCCTTCGGGCGCATCCCGTGGGCAGCGCGCGTTGCAGTTTTGAGCTCCTCGTAGAACTCTCCAACAGAATTCGTGCGGCACTGCGGAGACGCGGCGACGGCGTGCAGGATGACACGACCGATCTCACCCAACAGACCCAGCTCCTTCATTCGCCTGGAAATTAGCCCGTCTCCGATGATTCGCTCGCTGTAGGTGTGACGCACATCGCGACCTTCGAACATCACGGTGCCCGTCAACATGCACGCGGCCACGAGGCCAAGCGCGTACACGTCGGTCCGCTCGTCTTGCGCGCCACCCGCCAGTTGCTCGGGCGCGGCCCATCGAGGCGAATAGAGCGACACGACGCTGATCTCTTCGTCGTGCCCAGTCTTCTTGATGTCGCTGCGCGCGATGCCAAAGTCGGCGATCTTCGGAATGAGTTGACCGCTCACACGCGCGAAGATGATGTTCGATGGCTTGATGTCTCGATGAATGATGCCGTGAGCGTGAGCCTCCGCGAGCGCTCCCACGATCGGTTTGAGCAGCGTGA
>JAYVXK010000640.1:0-5422 GCA_043785265.1 Myxococcales bacterium
CCGGTGCGCCGCGTATAGTCCTGTCGTGTTGCTCCGCCTTGTCTACTGGCTTTTGCGTCTCTTGGTATTGCCGATTTGGGCGCCGCTCCGGGCGATGCGTCGCCGCATGCCGAAAGGCGCGTGGCTTTTTGTCGAGGTAGACGGTGCTGTGGTCGAGATTGCGCAGCGCCCTCGATGGTTTGCCTCGGCTCAGCGAAAGACGCTTTCTCTACGCGACTTGAACGCGATCGTCATCGAGGCAGCCAAAGATCCCCGTATGCGCGGACTGCTCATCATCATGCGTGGGTTTTCCGCCGGAATGGCGACCGCGAGTTCGTTCCGCGACATGGTCAGCAGGCTGCGGGCGGCCGGCAAGGAGGTGGTGATTCACCTTCCCCTCGGCGGCGGCAACAAAGAAATGTTCGTCGCGTCGGCGGCGAGTCGCATTTTGCTGGGTCCCCAAGCCACTCTCGCTCCGGTTGGGTTCGTCTCGAGCACCCGATACGTCAAGAGTGCGCTCGACAAGCTCGGTGTGCACGCCGACATCCTCGCGCGAGGAGCCTATAAGTCAGCTGGAGAATCACTCGCGCGTGATTCGATGAGCGAACCGCAACGCGAACAGGTCACCGCTCTGCTCGACGAGATGTATGGCTCGCTCGTCTCCGCGATCGCAGACGGTCGCAAGCTGACCGAGAGCCGTGCACGCGAAGTGATCGATGGCGCACCCTATCGCGCGGCCGCAGCAATCGAAGCGGGTCTCGTCGACCAAGCGGTTTACGAAGACGGTCTGGCAGGTGCTCTCGGTTCGGCAGACCACCCTGCGATTTTGGTGGATGCGATCGAATACCTCGCGCATCGACAATCGCGCTTGATGCCCCGCCTCAGGCGCTTGCCGGTCGTTGGCGTGATTCATGTGCACGGTCCGATCGTGGGCGATGCACCGAGTCTCTTTGGCGGGCGAGTGGCCAGTGACGAGCGCATCATTGGCGCGATACGCGCAGCCCGCATGTTGCGTCGCGTTCGAGCGGTCGTGCTGCATGTGGACTCACCTGGAGGCAGCGCCCTCGCGAGCGATCGGATGCACCACGAGCTCGAGCAACTCGCCCACGAAAAGCCTCTGGTCACATGCATGGACAATGTCGCCGCGAGCGGTGGCTATTACGTAGCCGCGGCGACGCATCACATCGTTGCGCAGCCGACTTCGATCACAGGATCCATCGGTGTCGTGGCGGCGCGTTTGGTCACCGACCCTCTCTTCGTCAAACTCGGCATCGCAACCGAGACGATTCAGCGTGGCGCGCACGCGGGCATCATGGACCCGGGCAAGTCTCTGGACGCCGCAGAACGCGAGGCCCTCGATCGCGAAATTGGCGGCTTTTACGATTGTTTTGTCGACATCGTCGCGCGCGGTCGAAACAAGTCCAAAGAAGAAATCGAACTCGTGGCGCAAGGTCGCGTGTGGACGGGTCGCGCCGCGCATGCGCGAGGACTCGTTGACGAGCTCGGCGGTTTTGATGCTGCAGTCGCCGCCGCGTGCAAGCGAGCGAACCTCGAACCCAGAGCGATCGAGGTCTCCGTGGTGCGAGCGCCATGGGGTCGCATTCCTCCACTGAACCCCCCAAGCACCACACAACAACAGACCTTGATGCGAGGCGCGCTTCGCCTCCTGGGTTTGGACGAAGCCATCCTGACGCTTGGGCGTGGCGCAGAACGCGTGCTCGCGTGGTCGCCTCTGGCGGCTCATTTCGGGGACGATTAGATCGGTGGCACGAATACGCTAAAACATGCTACGCGTTCTCCTTACGTGTTCCTCACTCTCGTCGCATGCATCCTCGGCTTGGCGAATGGCGTTCGTCACGCCATCGAGCCCGATCATCTCGCGGCGGTGTCGACCGTCGTCGCGCAGCAAAAGAGCGCGAAGGACAGCATGCGTTTCGCGGCGACGTGGGGCTTTGGCCACGGTCTAGTGCTGCTGCTCGTCGGTGGCATCTTGCTGCTTCTCCGCGCGCACATGCCGCATGCCCTCGAAGAAGGCTTCGAGTTCGCGGTGGGTATCATGCTCGTCATTTTGGGCGCGCGCGCGATCCAACAAGCGCTCCGATCATCCACCGATGAACATCGCCATCCGATCGCGAGACCTCGCGCACTTCGCGCGCTCCTCATTGGCGTCGTTCACGGATTGGCTGGGAGTGGTGCTCTCGCGGCGCTCGCAGCAACACGCGCTCCGTCGCTCACAACGGGTCTGGTTTTTCTCGCGCTGTACGGCGCTGGCGCGACTCTCGGCATGGCCAGTCTCGCGGGGCTCGCGGGTGTTCCGATCGCGAGGCTGCTGCGCGCCAAACGTGCAGGACGTATTTTGCTCACGACGGCAGGTGCGCTGTCTCTTGTGATGGGTCTTGGTTGGGGCATGGCCGCAGCGATGGCGATGCATGATCAAGACCTCGCCAAACAGGCACTCGCCCCGTAACTCGCGCCCACGAGTGCGTCGAATTGCTGGCTGATCGCAGCGGGATCGCGCATGGTAGACAACATGCCGCGTGCGCTTTGGTTTGCGATTTTTCTGTTCGCCTGCGACGACTCCAAGAAGGCGGCTCAGCCTGGTGCGGGCGCTCCGATGATCGCTGCAGCTCCCCCAAGTGCCCAGGCGATCACAGGCGACGCTCCGCGTGCGAAGCGACCCAAGGATCATTTTGACGTCGTCGAGGTCAATGTCCCCACCGGAAAGTCGTCTCTCCATGTCGCGTGGAAGTTGCCTGGCGGGACGGGCATCAACGACGAGGCTCCTTTTGGCGTGCGCTGGGTGTCGAGCGACGGACTCGCCGTCACACCCAACGACATCGCGGCGCTTGGCAAAGACGTGGCGAAGGGGTTCGAGATACCTGTCGAACTCATGACGGGCACGAGCGGCGCGAAGCTCGCCGGCGATCTCGACATGGTCGTCTGCGATGTCGCGACACACGCTGTGTGTGTTCCGATTCGCAGGCAGCTCGAGATCACCTTGAATCCGTCGAAGGGCTCGTCATCAGGATCGGTCGTGTTGGGCCTCCCATCAGCACGATGATTTTCGATCTTTCTTATTGAAAATGACTTTCAATTGCTTTATCAACACTGGGCGAGCCCGGTTTTGAGCCATGAAATATCTGTATTCTGCACTCACCTTCGCTCTATTGGTTGCTTCCGCCTTTTCTGCGGCGGCCAACCCGCGACCGTTACCGTTCACCTACAACGTCAGCACCAATCCCAAAGGTGTCGCCGAGGTCGAGCAGATCGCTGACCTCGTTCCGATCGTCGTCGCCGATGGTGACGGCAAGCGAGTGCGCACGCTGGCCACTCAATTCCAAACCGAGATTGAATACGGCATCACCGATCGTTTGGAGCTCGGGCTCTACTTCGTGCTCTCCCCGCAGGCGAACATCGAGACCACCGAAGCAACCGGCCTGAAGCAACGCTTGCGATGGCGCCTCGCGGACGAAGGCGCGTGGCCGATCGACGTCGCACTCTACGGAGAGGTGGTCGAGAACACGCGCGAGATCGAGATCGAAGCCAAGCTCATCTTGCAACGACGGTTCGGCAACTTCCTCGTCGCCACCAATCTAGGCGCGGACGAAGAGTTCTACTTTGGTTTCAAACGCGAACTCGTGCTGCACCCAACGCTTGGTGTCTCGTATCAAGTCACCCCGAGCTTTCACGCGGGGCTCGAATATTGGATGCGCGCCGAGTTTTCGAACGAACCGGGTCCGCGCGACTTCAATGCGGGTCCGCATCACTACATCGGACCCACGATGCTGTTTTCATGGGGCAAACTTTGGTGGTCGATGGGGCTCTACGCACGCGCAAACGATTTCGGACGGCGTATGGAGATCGGCGACTCGCTTGGCAACACGTGGCTGAGAACGATGGTGGGCATCCAGTTGTAAGGCGGGAGATTCGAGCGGACGTGACGTATCATCGCTAGATGGACTCAGGCATCCCCGTATTCTTGTTCATCGCGGGCGGTATCCTCTTTTTGATCGGCGGCATCGTCGCGCTGGTCAACATCAAGAACATGAAGCGCCGCGCGCGCATCATCCGCACGCCAACGTCGCCCATCGCACAAGCTGGCGGGAACGCGGCGGTGGAGATCAAAGGGCGCATCGTGCCCGGCGAACAAGGTGTGCTCATGGCCCCTTTCAGCGGTCGCCAGGGCGTCTGGGTGAAGATCGTCGTCCAAGAATATCGGAGCAGCGGGCGCAGCGGTTATTGGGCCACATTGATCGACGAGCTCGATCAGCGCCCGTTCTTCGTGGCTGACGGATCGGGTCAGATGGCGCGCATCGACGCGCATGGCGCGAATGTGATCATCGACACGCTCACTGTGGCGAGCGCCGGAATGTTCAGTGACGCGCAGCCGCATGTTCAAGCCTTTGTCGCGTCTCGTGGACTGTCCACCACTTCGTGGCTTGGTTTGAACAAGCGCATGCGCTTCACAGAGCAAGTGCTGATGCCTGATCAGCCGCTCTATGCGATCGGGCCGTCGCGGCGTGAACCAGGACCGCCTGTCAACGATGGCTACCGCATGGTGCCGGGCAGTCTGCTCGTGATGTTTGCGGCAAGCGGCGACGAAGGCGAACTCATTTTGACCAACCGCACGGAAGAGCAGTTGGTCTCCAAGTTCTTCTGGACGTTCACGGGTGGTTTGATCGCCGCAGGCTTCGGCCTGTTCATGGTCTTTGGCGGGTTCGTGTCGTTGTTATTCGTGGACGAATGACGCTAACGTTCTGCGCATGACGGCTCACGAGAAGACCCCCACTGATCCGCAGACTGCTGCACTCATCCGACTGCTCGCGGCTCTCACGGAAGAAATCATGTTCGGCCTCGCCGCAGCGCCGGACGACGTGAGCAATTCGATCGAAGCGCTCATCAAACGTCGCAAAGACGCGCACACCGCGCTCTTGCAGGGTCAACCGATCCCGACGATGACCGAGAACTTCGATGCTTGGTTCATCGACATGTGTCGCGCGATGGCCCCGGTGAATCCACCCGCGTGGTTGCCGATGAGCGACGTCATCCGCGAGAAGGTCACGCTCGAAGGCGGCGCGCGTGGACTGCGATCGCTGTTTGGTTCCAAGCCGAGCGACAAGGACATCTCGCGCGTCAAGAAACTCGGCACCCTCACGGTGCGCGTCTTGCGGGCAGTGTTTTCGGCAGATGGTGCGATCGACAGCGAAGAGGCGCGCGCCATCTCGTCGCTGGTCGCGTCGTTGGGTTTGCCCGAAGCCGACGCAGCGCCGCTTTATACCGAAGCGCCAATTCCAGTCGCACAGCTCGAGGTATATGGTGACGTAGAGCCTGCGGTCGCGAAGGGCATCGTGCGAGGTGCATGGCTCGCTGCAGTGTGGGACGCGCTCGATCCGCGAGAAGAGACGGTCATTCGTGCGATCGCCGCCAAGCTGCTCATTGCACC
>JAYVXK010000641.1:0-1577 GCA_043785265.1 Myxococcales bacterium
CCACGCGTTCTCGTAGCATCGCGGCGCTCCCGCCCGCCGAACTTGAAGACATATGAAGGAACTCTACAACAGCCCGTACCTCTTTCCTCTGCTCCCTCTCTTGGCGACGCCGTTCGTCTTTTTGCTCGGTCTGCGCGTGCGCGATGTCTTGGGCTGGATCGTCGCGGCGTTTTCGATCGAGATCGCGCTTGATGCGTGGCTCACAGGCGTGTGGTCGCCCACCAAAGGCCCCGTCGGTTTCGAATGGCTCATCCCAGTGACCTTCGTCATCCTCGGTGATTTGCGGTATTTTTTGGTGATCGAAGTCTGCGCCACCAAGCGACTGGCCGCTCGCGGCGTGCTCTTGGCCACCGCGCTCGCGTTCGTCGTCCCCGTCACGACCCAGTTGGCGCGCGTCGCATTCAAACGCGTCCACGACGAAGATGCGGTCAACTACCTGGTCTACGAGCTCTCGTTTCTGCTCCTGGCCATCGTCATGCGCACAGTGGTCGTGAAGCGTCGGATGCCGGAGGGCGATCCACGAGACTTCGCGCTGCGCGTGACGAATTTCGAGATCGTGCAGTATGGTCTCTGGGCGTGCGCAGACATCCTCATCTTGAACGGCTTCGAGAGCGTGGGCTATGGCCTGCGCATCATTCCCAACCTGCTCTACTACGTGGCCTTCTTGCCCTTCGTTCTGTACTCATCGCGATCGTGGCTCTCTGCGCGATCGTAGATTGCAGCAAAAAAGAAACAAATCCTGCGAGTGCGGAGACGCTCGTGTTCACACACGACGGCAAGACCATCAACACGCTCACGCGCGCAGAGCTCGTAGCGAACATTCCGACCGAGACTGTGACCGCGTTCGATCCTTATTACGGCAAGACGAAATCGTTTCGCGCGATGCCGCTCAAGAAGGTGCTCGACCTTGGTTTCAAAGACTCGGGTCTGTCTTTGGACAAAGAAGAATACGTGCTGCGCGCGAAAGACGGCTACACGGTGCCCTTCCGTGCGTCTCTCCTCCTCGAAGACGGCGCGTATGTCGCCATCGAAGACCTCGAAGTCGCCGGCTGGGAGCCCATCGGCAATCAACGGGCGAACCCCGGACCGTTCTACTTGGTGTGGAGCAAACCCGACCAGCAGAGTCTCGACACTCACCCGCGACCCTGGCAACTCGCGACGATCGAGATCGCGCCCTTTTACAAGGCCTTCCCTCATACGTCACCAGGCGCGCTCGCCGTGGATTCTCCCGTCCTTGCAGGCTATGCCATTTTTCGAGATCAATGCGTGCAGTGTCATGCCATCAATCGCGAAGGTGGGCGCGTAGGTCCCGATTTGAACGTGCCGAAAAACATTCTGGAATATCGTCCTGAGGCACAAATCAAGGCCTACATCAAAAACCCACAGAGCTTTCGCTATGGCAACATGCCTCCACATCCTGGTTTGAGTGAGACCGATCTCGACGCATTGATCGCGTATTTTGATGCAATGAAAGATCGAAAAAACGATCCTGACGCAAAAGACGGCGGGCCATGATGCGTGTCGTCGTCTTGCTCTTGGCGCTCGCTCCGTTCGCCTTTTACGCATTCAAAGACACC
>JAYVXK010000642.1:0-5416 GCA_043785265.1 Myxococcales bacterium
AGTCGCTCACTCGAGAGCTCGTCTGAAATCGAACCGCACATCGCAGCCACTCTCCAAGGAGATGTCGCTGTCGCGTGGATGGCGATTCGCGGAGGCAAAGGCGGCGACGTGGCCACTCACATCGGCGCGCGCGTGTCGCACGATCGTGGCGCGACCTGGGACCCGATCGTCCATCACTTCTCGCCCAACGGTGCGCTCGCTGCGGACCCGACTGTTACTTTCTTTCGCGGGGCTCCGCGTGTGACTTGGCTGGCGCCCGGAGCGGCTGTGTACTCGGCGGTCATTGGCGAAGAGCCGGTGCGCGTCAACCCCGCGAGTGATCCTGCCGGAGCTACTTACGACAAGCCGTTTTCTGCATCTGCCGGCGATCGTTTGCATGTCACCTATCGCATGGAAGCCGCTAAAAAGGCTTCGATCGTGCTTGCCTCGAGTGACAACGGCCGCGCGTTTTCCACGATGAACATCGCAGAGGGTGGCAAGCTGCCGACCGTCTGCGCCGCGGGTCGCAATGTGCTCGTCGTGTGGGTCGACGACAAACTGGGAGTCATGGTCGCGGCCAGCCAAGACCTGGGCAAGACCTTCACGCGATTCGCAGCGAGTGGAGCAAACGAACATGTCGCAGCCGAAGCGCCCTCGTGTGTTGCCGATGGCGACGACGTCTGGATCGGTTACGGCGCGATGGACTTGGTGACACCGGATGTGGAGGCAAACTCTCCGCTCATGGACTACGTCGTCGTCGTGCGATCTCGCGATGGTGGGAAGACGACATTCGATCGCTCTACCGTGCGCCCAGGCGCCAAGCTGATGCACCCGCTTCTCGCGCTGCGCGCTTCGGGTGGTCTGGATGTGGTCTACCTGACGGGCGGTGTGGATGGTGACAGAGCGGGACGTGTCGCTGCGCATCGCGTGGTCGCCAATGGCGCCGCCAAGTCTCCGCGATCGATTCGTGAGCCCATGATCTTCGCGAGCGCGCACAGCGATCCCGCGTGGACCGGCGACTACTTCGGCGTCGCATCGAGTCACGCCGTCACACTCGCAGCCATCGTGGACACCGCGCTCGAAGTGAGCGACGCCGGCGGCAGCGGAGTCGAGCGCCACATCGTAATCGCTCCAGTTCCTGAAGAATGAAAAGTTCGCACGCGACGAATCGCAGCTGATTTACAGCCCGTCGCCGTCCCCATCCCCGCCCGCCATCGCCGTCCCCGCACGCCGTCCCCGTCCCCGCACGCCGTCCCGGTCCCCGTTCCCGTTCCCGTCCGCTCCCTTTACTTCGGCGGGTCGAGTCGCTCGCGACCGTTCATGTACGCGACCAGCGCTCTTGGGATTCTGATCGAGCCGTCCGAGTTCTGGTGGTTCTCGAGCAGCGGGATCAAGATGCGAGGACTCGCCACTGCCGTGTTGTTGAGCGTGAACGGATACGCGAGCGATCCGTCTGGCATGCGAAGACGGATGTTGGATCGGCGCGACTGGAACTCGCCCAGGGTGGAACAGGAGTGGGTCTCGTTGTAGGCGCCCTTGCCGTCATTGCGCCCAGGCATCCAAGACTCGACTTCGTGTTTGCGGGTTTGGCCCAGACCAATCTCGCCTGTGCACGCGAGCGCGACGCGATAGGGGATTTCCAGTTTGTCCAAGATGGCTTCTGCGTTGCCGAGCAACGTGTAGTGCTCCTTCTCGGCGACCGCTTCGTCCGGCAAGCAGAAGACGACCTGCTCGACCTTCGTGAACTGATGCACTCGGTAGAGACCCTTGGTGTCCTTGCCGTGCGATCCAGCCTCGCGTCGGAAGCAATTGGAGATGCCCGCGTACCGAATCGGAAGCGCGGCATGGTCGAGAGTCTCGTCGCAATGAAGCGAAACGAGAGGCACTTCGCTCGTGCCCACCAAGAAGAGATCGTCTTCGGTGATGGCGTAAGCCTCTTCACGACTCAGCGGAAAAAAGCCTGTTCCCGTCATCGCGCGCTCTTTGACCATCACCGGCGGAATCACGATCGTGAGCCCGCGCTCCACCAGCAAATCGATGGCCAAACGAGTGACCGCGAGTTCGAGGAGCGCACCCATTCGCGTGAGTGCATACGAGCGACCTCCAGCGTACTTCCGTGGTCCGTCCCAGTTGACCATCCGATGGAGTGTCATCAGCTCGACGTGATCTTTGGGAGTGAAGTCGAACGTGCGCGGCGTGCCGACCTTGCGCACCTCCACGTTGTCGTCTTCGCCCTTGCCGATCGGAACTTCCGGTCGCGGAACACTGGGCACGCGCAGCATCAGATCATCGAAGCGCTTGTTGGCTTCCGTGAGAGAGGGCTCGAGCAACTCGATCTCGCCTTTGACCGCTCTGCCTTCTTCGATGAGCGTCGGGCGCTCCTCTTTGGTCGCCTTCGGAATGAGCTGGGCGATCTCATTTTTGCGCGCGCGCTTGCCGTCGAGCAGCGCAATCGCCTCGCGACGCGTCTTGTCGGCGGCCAGCAGGTCGTCGAGGTTCACCTCGCATCGTTTGTTCGCGATGGCCGCGCGCACGAGGTCGACGTTTTGGCGAATGAAGGCAATGTCCAGCATGGGGACGGGAAAGTGCCCGACCAGCAGGAAGATCGCAAGGACCGGAGACGGGAGCGGAGACGGGGACGGGGACAGGTGCAGGGACGGCGACGGGGGACAGGTGCAAGGACGGGGACGGAGACGGCGACGGAGACGGAGACAGGGGCGGGTGCGGGGACGGGAACGGGCGCGACGTTCACCACCTGCCAAAGAGCTTTGCGATCTGTCGGACGTAGAAAGCTTAGAGGACTTTCGGGCGTTGATCTGATCACGGCGCTACGACATTCAGCCCTTGAATATCGCTTCCGCTGATTCGTCCAACCCATGCGGAGTCTGTTATCTTTGACCGAGGTCTGCGTGAGCAACACCATCCGCGATGCAAACTCTCTGCGACCTGGTCAAATATTGGCGGGGAAGTTTCGCATCGAGCGCGTTCTTGGCGAAGGCGGAATGGGTGTGGTGCTGGCCGCTACTCACCTCACACTCGGTCAGCTCGTCGCGATCAAACTCATGCTCCCGCAAGCGCTCTCGCACCCCGAGAACGTAGAACGCTTCGAGCGAGAGGCACGCGCTGCGGTTCGGTTGAAGAGCGAACACGTGGCACGTGTGAGTGACGTGGGTCGCCTCGAGAACGGCTCGCCGTACATCGTGATGGAATACCTCGAGGGGGAAGACCTCGATCGCGTCATCGAGTTGCGTGGAGTGCTGCCGATCAACACCGCAGTCGACTACGTGCTGCAGGCGTGCGAAGCGGTTGGCGAGGCGCACGCAGCGGGGATCGTGCATCGCGATCTGAAACCCAAGAATCTTTTTCTCACTACGCGCGTCAGCGGTAAGCCACTCGTGAAGGTGCTCGACTTTGGCATCTCCAAGTCCACCGTCGACAGCGATCTTTCTCTCACGAGCACGACTCAGACGATGGGCTCGCCGAACTACATGTCGCCCGAGCAGCTGCGCTCCGCCCGCAATGTCGATCAGCGCACCGACATCTGGGCGCTGGGCGCGATCTTGTACGAGTTGCTCACGGGACAGGTCCCGTTCGTCGCTGCGTCCGTCACCGAGTTGGCGGCGATGGTCGTGGCCGACACTCCGCGACCGCTCAGCGACTTACGACCCGAAGTCCCTCCAGGTCTCGTGGCGGCGATCGCCAAATGCCTCGAAAAGAAGCGAGAAGATCGTTTTCAAAGTGTAGCGGACTTTGCCGAAGCGATCTCGTCGTTCGCATCTGCAGAGGGCGTCGCCAAAGCTCAAGAGATCCTCTCGGCAAGCGGTCGATTCAGTCAGCCGCGCGTGACTGCGCCTCCTGAGCCGACCAGTGTGCGTCTCGTCGGACCAGGCGCGAGCACCAACTCTGCATGGGATCGGACGCAACTCGCGACGAACTCACAGCGGCGCGGCCCCATCGTCATTGGCGCGGTCATCGCGCTCGTGGCGATCCTCGGTGTAACTGGCTTCGAGGTCGTGAGGCGAACGTCCACCCCACCCGCGCAGACCATCGCCTTCTCGCCGACCGCATCTGCGCCGACGGTCATCGCGTCGTCGTCGCCGCTACCCTCGACGCTCGCTGCTGCGGCGACTGCACCGGTCCTTTCTGCCAGTGTGCCAGTCGTTCATCCAACGGGAGGTGTCGTCGTCAGAGCCAAGCCAGATGCTGGAGTTGTCGTGGCCCCCGTCGTCACGCATCCGCCTGTCGTCGATGCTGGGGTCTCGCCGGTCGCTTCTGGCAAACGCGAGCTGCCGAACGTGCGAAACTGACCTGATGAGGTTGGGGTATCGGTCCGCGTGTGTGCGCTCGATCTTCGTCGTGAGCATGATCGCGCCAACGATCGCGTCCGCACAGAGCGCAGACAGCAAGGCTGCAGCGCAGACTCTGTTCGACGAAGGTCGACGGTTGATGACTCAAGGACACTTCGCGGAAGCCTGCAAAAAGCTCGAAGGCAGCGAGAAACTCGACCCCGGCGCTGGCACGCTCCTCAACCTCGCCTCCTGTTACGAACAGAACGGGCAGACCGCCAGCGCGTGGATCACCTACAAAGACGCGGCGGCGGCCGCTGGAGTTCGTCACCCCGATTGGGCATCGCAAGCCAACGATGGCGCAAACGCACTCGAGCCCAAACTCGCTCGACTCACGATCGTGATCGGCGTGAGCACGCCAGGGATGCAGGTCTCGCGCGATGGCGCCGCGGTGGAACCCAGCACACTCGGCGTCGCGCTGCCTGTCGACCCTGGGTCACACATCGTCGAAGCCACTGCACCCGGACGCACGAGTTTCAAAGTCACCGTCGATGTAGCGGGCAAAGGCAAAGCGAGCGTGACTGTGCCCGCCCTCGCGATCGACGAGACCGCTGCAAAACAGCCAGGATCAGGCACAGCGCAACGCATCGTCGGTGGAGCGATGATGGGTGTTGGTGGTGTCGGCGTGATCGTGGGCGTGGTTTTTGGAGTCATCGCTCTCGGCAAGAAAAGCAACGCGAGTGATCCTCGCACGTGCAACGCGGACTTCACGACGTGCAGCCCTGCAGGCAAACTGCTCGTCGACGACGCAAAGAGCGCAGGTCTCGTGTCGACTGTGTCTCTCATCGCAGGTGGCGTCATGGTCGCGGGCGGTCTTGTAGTGATGTTGACGGCTCCACACACGGAAAAAGGACCATCGTTGCAAGCCTCAGTCGGCGCGCCAGGGGCACCTTGGGGCATGACTCTCGGAGGTGCGTTTTGAGAGTCTACGTCGCAGTCGCAATCGCTCTCTTTGCGTCTGCATTGCTTGCCTGCGGCGCGCTCCTCGGGCTGCCCGACCAAACCAACGCGGACCCTAATTTTGGCGTCACCGAGGGTGGTGGTCCTGATCTCTCGCCGCTACCCGATGGCTTCGTCCCCGATGGTGGGCA
>JAYVXK010000643.1:0-5416 GCA_043785265.1 Myxococcales bacterium
CGCCTGTGGAGGCGACCAAGCCACGCCGACGGACGCGAGCATGCCCAAAGACACCAGCGTGGCAGACACGAGCGTGCCTGACTCCTCAGACGCGACGCCTCCATGTGCGGTCGACGCCGATCTTAGCCAGGCACTCAAGTTCGACGCAGCGGGCATCGACTCGGGCGGACTGAACTTGCAGGTGTGCTTCGACTGCCTCACCACCAAGTGCAAGTCGAACATCGATGCATGCAACGCAGACTGCGACTGCAAAACAGGCGTCGTGAACTTTGCCGGGTGCGTGCAAAGCGGCGGCAAGCTCCAAACATGCGGCGCGCAACTCGTGCTTGGTTTGAGCGGTGCGTCTCAAGGCATCGCGACAGGTCTGCTTGGCTGCGCACAAGGCAGCTGCGCGAACGAATGCATCCCCGCAGGCGATGGTGGCAGCAAAGATGCCAGCAAAGACACGGGCGGCGGCGGCTGATCGTTTCCAACTCCAAATGTGACAACGAGCGCCTCGTCAATCGACGGGGCGCTCGCGTTTTGTGGCTGGTTTCAGCCCAATTCAGTCACTGACTAACGTCACTCGACTGCATGGCAACCTTTGCAACCGAAGCCCGTGTTCGTCTTCATGTCGTAGGGCGTCTCGCCCATCGCCTTGGCCATCTCTGGCTCGACGGCTTCGTGCATCCACTTGGTCACTTCGGGTTTTTCGGCCATCAACTTCTGGAAGCCGTCGCCTGAGAGTTTGAGCTTCGGCAGGAACTTGTGCGGGTTCTCGTTGTTCGGACCGTGGCAGGTCTTGCAGCTGAACTCGCCGTACTTCTTGGCGTCGTGATCTTGGAAGACCTTGCTCATGTGCGGCTGGATGTTCACTTTCATGAACGCGGCTTGCTCGGGAATCGTCGCGTCGTCTTTCCACGCGGTCATGACCGGGGCCGCAGGAACGGCGCTTCCGGCAGAAGGAACGCCATCGGGTGCCACGGCGGGCGGAGTCTCGCCGCCACAAGCAAAGGCGACCGCGATGGGAAGAGCGAGGACGGCACGCCTGCGGTTACGCAGCGTGGTCAACACCAGGTCGAGCAAGGGATAGATTCGCATGGGGAAGGCACATAACCCAACGCGCGCGCGAAGGGAAATTTAGGCCAGGCGACAGACTGTTGCTCCTATCGGAACAATCACGTCCATCGCCGCCGATTGGTTTTGTCGTTCAGGATCGCATACGCGCGCGATGATGAGCCATCCAGGGCGACAAGCGCGCGCCAGACTCACCTTGCTCCGCGGTCTTGGTGCCGGTCGCACGTTCTAGGCGAGAAGCAGCCACGGCCATGGCCACTGCTACGGCGTCTTCCATGTCAGCGGGCACTTTGGGGTAGTCCACGAGATCGGCTTTGTGACGCTCCAAAAAGCCCGTGTCGTAGTCGCCGCGTGCAAAATCCGGGTGGTCGAACAGTCTCTGATGAAACGCGAGATTGGTGCGAATGCCAGTCACCACATACTCGCCGAGAGCCCGTCGCATGCGGGCGATCGCTCGCTCGCGCGTCGGCGCCCACACACTGAGCTTGGAGATGAGCGGATCGTAGAAGCTCGAGATCGTGCACCCAGGATAGGCGCCACCGTCGTCACGCACGCCTGGACCTGCCGGGGTCACGAGCTCGCGGATGGTGCCTGGTGACGGCAAAAATCCGCTCGAAGGATCTTCCGCGTAGACGCGACATTCGATCGCCGCGCCTCGTCGCGTGATGTCCGTTTGCACGAACGGCAGCTTCTCTCCTTGCGCGATCAGCACCATCTCGCGCACGAGATCGAGACCGGTCACGAGCTCGGTCACTGGGTGCTCTACCTGTAGTCGCGTGTTCATCTCGAGAAAGTAAAACTGGCCATCAGGCGCGAGCAAAAACTCGAAGGTGCCGGCCGAGAAATAACCCACCGCTTTTGCACCAGCCACGGCGATCGCCCCCATTTTAGCCACCAAATCAGGAGGCGCTGCGGGAGAGGGCGTCTCTTCGACGACCTTCTGGTTGCGTCGTTGAATGGAGCAATCGCGCTCGAACACGTGCACGAGATTGCCTTCTTGATCGCCGAGCACTTGGATCTCGACGTGACGAGGACGCTCGATCGCTTTTTCGATGTAGACCGTGTCGTCGCCAAAAAACTTCTTGGCTTCGCTGCGGGCGCGATCCCACGCGCTCTGCATCTCGCTCTCATTGTTGACGAGGCGCATGCCTTTGCCACCGCCACCACTCGCGGCTTTGAGCATCACCGGGAAGCCAATTTTTTTCGCTGCTGCGAGCGCATCGTCCGCACCGGCGCAGTCGTTCACGCCGGGAGTGACTGGGACGCCAGCATCCACCATGCGTTTGCGCGCCGCCGTCTTGCTTCCCATTTGTCGCATCGCGCTCGCAGGCGGGCCGATGAAGGTGATGCCCGCCGCTTCGCATGCTTCGGGCAAGGCAGGGTTCTCGCTCAAGAAGCCATAACCAGGATGAATGGCCTGACAGCCTGAGTCTTTCGCTGCGCGTACGATCTTGTCGACACGCAAGTAACTCTCGGATGCCGCTGCCGGTCCGATCGGAATGGCCTCGTCTGCGACACGCACATGCAGCGCAGCCCGATCCGCGTCCGAGTAAACGGCGACCGCGCCGATGCCCATCTCACGGAGGGTGCGCATCACGCGAACGGCAATTTCTCCGCGGTTGGCGACGAGGACCTTGGTGAATGTCTTGCCCATATCGAAAACGATTATCACGCCCGCGCCACAGAGGGACCGCTCACGCGTCTTTACGCTGAGGCCGAAGCGAGCCATAACGAAGGGATGCGCGCTCTTTTTCTTCTTCTCGCTGCCGGTGCTGCTGGCGGTGTTGCACTTGCTTCGTGTTCCACGAACGACGCGGCTCCGCGTCCGGACGCTGGAGATCAAGACGTCGATTCGCGTCCGCCGACTCCGCCCGAGTGGGATCGATCGGTTACACGCTTGGACGATCAAGCTGCCGCGCAGCAGCGGGCGTCATGCACGTTCAAGCGCGGAGCAATGCCTGCTGAGACTCTCGGCAAGAGCACGGCGGTCGACAAAGACATCCCCATCGAGAATGTGGTGGTCATCGTTCAAGAGAACCACTCGTTCGACAACTACTTCGCTCGCTTCGGCAAGTACGCAGGCCGCACGGATGTCGAGAGCGCACCCGACAATGCATCGAACCCAGGTGTTGCTTTGGCCGATGCTGGTGACGCATCAGTCTTGCTCGATGGCGGGAGTGATGCCGCACCAGGTGACGGCGGCGCGCAACCAACCAGCGTTCCGTTCGCGCACAATCCTCATCTCTGCACGCTCGACACCAATCACGAGTGGAGCGGCTCGCACGACGAGTGGAACAACGGCGCGATGGACGGATTCGTCAAAGCCAACGAAGGCTGGAGCGAACTCGGTCTCTCGAAGACCGCAGATCCGAGCCTCAAAAGCGGCGCGCGTGCGATGTTCTATTACGACGAACGCGACATTCCGTTTTATTACGATCTCGCAAAGACCTTCGCGATCGCAGACCACTATCATGCGTCCTTGCTCGGCCCGACATGGCCCAATCGCATGTTCGTGTATGCCGCGACGAGTTTTGGTCAGACGACCAACACGTTCCCAGACATCAAGGCGTACCCCTATCCGCAGAACGACGCGACCATCCTCGACGAACTCGAGAAGCGCCATGTCGACTGGGAGCTGTACACCGATGGGGCGCCATCCGCGGGGGTCGTCTACGCCGCGGCAGGCGCGTCGCGTTGGGATGGGCGGCGCATCAGCGCAAACATGACCACCTTCTTGTCGCAGGCGTCGACCGACACTTTGCCTGCTGTCGCCTTCGTTGATGCGGTGACGACTGCCGAAGGTCCCGAAGGCAACGACGAGCATCCGCCAGGACAAATTCAGATCGGGCAGAAGTTCGTCGCGAGTGTCGTGCGCGCGTTGATGAAGAGTCCGCAATGGGCTCACACGGCGTTGTTCATCACGTGGGACGAGCACGGCGGTTACTACGATCACCTGCCACCCCCTGCGGCTTGCCCACCTGACGACAAGGCGCCGATTCTCGAAAAGGGCGACACGACCAAAGGCGTGTTCGATCGCTACGGAGTTCGTGTGCCGCTGATCGTGGTCTCGCCTTATGCGAAGAAAGGTTATGTGGGCCACGCCACCTACGACCACTCGAGCATCACGCGCTTCATCGAGGCTAAATTCAAGGTCCCCGCGCTCACCGGTCGCGACGCAAACGCAGATGCGCTGATGGACCTATTCGACTTCACCAAGCCCACGTTCGCGACGCCACCCGACATCGCCGAGCCAGCGATCAATCAGAGCGAAGTCGACTGGTGCAAAGCCAACTTCGGAAAACCCTAGTCGCGCTTTAGGCTTGGCTGCGTCGTCGTCGTCGAGCTGCCAACAAGCCGACGATCCCGAGTCCAAAAAAACTCCCCGTGCCTGCGCCGCTCGCCGAGCATCCGTAGGTCGACGCGGGTGCGGGATTGCCCTTTGGGTCGGGGCCCTGGCGCGTGTACTCGAGCTTGCTCGTGTCGAAGTCTTTGGCGTGCGCGTGATCGACGACGGCTTGCAAGTCAGCAGGCTCCATCGTCGGACTACGACTGAGAATCCAAAGATAGTCGCGCGAGGGATGACCGACGACCGCATAGCGATAGTCGGGCGCGACCTCCAAGATCCAGTAGTCGCCCATCACTCCGCCGAAATCGACCTGCATTCTGGCGGGATCGTGCGCATCGGTGACTTTCGCGATGGCGGTCGCACCGTGATAGGTGCCGTCGGTGAGCGTGCACTCGTGAGTGAAACTGAGCTGACCGTTTTGCTGCATGGTGTAGGTCGCCGTCGTGCCGATGCAGTCTTTTTGCGTGGGCCGCGGGAGGTGCGCGACCTCGTACCATTTGCCTTGAAACTGGTTGAGATCGACATTCGGCGCGGTGTCGAGTGGCGCGCGATTGCATGCGAGCGCAAGAAACAGCGCTGCAGCGAGCACACGTTGGGCGTTCATGGCCGCGAAGTCTAATACCAAGTCTCGAAACAAGTACCGCTCTTTTGGCGCAGACCACACCACGCATTGCGCGGATGTGCCGTCCGGATAACGTCACCCTTCGTGAACGATCGACGCGACGGGCCTGCGCCGGGAGATCCCAAGTTCGACTTTGGCGGAGAGTTTCCGTTTCCGGACGCGCCTCCAGTTGGTGCGCCAGCGGCCGGAGCGCCAACTGTTGCCGTGCTCTCTGTGTCGGAGTTGGGTCGCACGTTGCGTGGCGCGGTGGACCAGGCGTTTGTCCGCTCCGTGCTCGTGCGTGGCGAAGTCGCCAACGCAAAGCCCGCTCCGAGCGGCCACTTGTATTTCACACTCAAAGACGAAGAAGAAGACGCGGTCCTCGATGTCGTCGTCTACAAAACGAATCTCAC
>JAYVXK010000644.1:0-1575 GCA_043785265.1 Myxococcales bacterium
AGCAGCTACTCGGTTGCCTACCAAGGCGCGCCGCACATGGATGCGATCGTCTTCACGCCAGCAGCGCACACCGCGAGTTCGCAGCTGAACGGCGACCAAACGACGTCACTCACGAACTTCGTCTCGGTCCCGAACCTCGCGCCACTCTCGCTCACAGCAGGGACCGCGACCAAGGCGCTCGTCATCATGCACATCGACGCGTCCGCAGGCGGGAGCGACAAGTACGCAGCGGGCGAATTTACGGTCGCGCTCGACAACAAGGGCGTCAATGGTGGAGTCGCAGCGACCACGTCGAACAACCCGCTCGCAGCCTATCCGCTCACGTTCATCCAACTGGTCGATGTGGATGCTGGGCCGCACACGTTTCAGGCGCAGTTTCGAGCAAAGAACCTCGACGTGCACACGGGCTCAGGGACGACGACACTGACGGCGATCTTAATCGAATAGCGGTAGCGCCGTTTTGGTTGCGGATCTTCCCGCTCCCGCGCACGTTCTTGGAAGATGCTAAACTCGAGCCTGTGAGGGGAGAGCGCCGAACGATCCGTCGCATGGGCTTGGCTGTTCTACCAGCCTGCCTCGTCTTGGCGGCCGTTGCCCTGATCGTGGAGTGCCGCGACCCGACAGAGATTACCTTGCTGATCACTTCGGACAGCTGCGCGAAGCTCACGGAGACGGGCATCGCCGTCGGACCACTTGCCAGCTACGACCAAGGTGTGTTCTCCGCCACGCAACGTGGCTGCTTGCGCGACAAGTACGTCGGATCGATCGTGGTGATTCCCAGCGGTTCATTGGACGGCACACTTGGGATCAAAGTCGTCGGCGCGTTCGGCAAAGATCCCGCGGCGTGCACGCAGGGAGATCCGAAATGCATCGTCGCGCGGCGGGCGCTGGGCTTTGTGCCGCACACACCGCTCACGCTACCCATTGCACTCGAAGCGTCTTGCGCTGGTGTCACCTGCGACGATCCAAGCACGACATGCGTCAGCGGCAACTGCGTGCCCGCCACGGTCGATCCTCATCTGTGCGCGGCCGGTGAGTGTTCGCTGGATGGGGCAGTCGCGGACGTCACGCTCGACGCGTTTGCGGACGGGTTCATTGTACCGACGCGCTGATGAACCGCGTCGCGATGCCGTCAGGGACAGATGGGGGCGACGCCGCATGCGCCAGTCGTGACGCTTCCGCATGTGGCCGTCTGGCATGTGCCCGAGAGGCAGTCTGCAGTCCCTGCGCATGCGCGTGGTCGAGCGCCGCAAGCACTCGCGAAATGCGTCGAACTGCCTGCCCCGAGAGCGCCGTTCCAGCAACACTCGTTCTCTGAAGTGGAGTTGAGGCAGCCCAGAAATACGCCGCCCGCGCTCGTGCAAGCCAGATCAGCTCGGGTGCAGAACGCGTTGCCCTTTTGAATGCAGCAGCCGAGGCCTGCGCGCAGGTCGCACCCGCAGGGTCCTCCCCCATCGTCGATCGCGCTGCCGTCCTCCACCGTGAGCGGTCCGGCGTCCGTCGATGCGTCGGTTCCACCATCGCCGACCGAACCGTCCGGGGTGTAGTGCAGATCGACATGCGCCACGCCTTCGC
>JAYVXK010000645.1:0-1573 GCA_043785265.1 Myxococcales bacterium
GTGATGCGCCGATCGATCCGAACGCTCCCTCGACCAGTGGTCCCAACGATCCGAATTGCACGTCGTGTGGTTTCGGCGGCAACCTGTCCAACGGTCAACCGATCTCGAGCGACCCGAACTGCCAGCTGAGCTGCGGTCCGAACTGCGCTGGCTACTACACCAGCAAAGACGACAACCTCAACATCCGGTATGTCAACGACATGAAGCGACGCTACGGACTCGATCCGCAGTTCCCAGTGTCGCGTTACATCAATGGACTCAAGTCGCCCAAAATCCCAGACCGCAACGGCGAGCATCCCAACGGTGGAGGCAACTACACCGGCAAGGCGAACTGCACAAACCCGCTGTTTGCAGCCGCTTTGCCGACCGATCCGACGGGAGACCTCTGCAACCTTCCGCTTGGTCCGCGCACGAGCGATCTCGTGTCGTTGGTCGTCGTCGGAGGTTTGCCCTGGCAGTTGCTCTACGACGACAAGACGCAAGACTTCAAGTCGCAGCTCACTTCCGCGGACTGGCAGAAGATCATCGGCAAGGACCCCGACCACTTCGACCTGACTGGGATCGACTCACACATGATCGAGACTTCGTTGCCGCGCGTCGCGAAGAATGCCAGCGCCATTCCCTACCTCCAGACTCCACTCACGAGCGACCCGACTGCGAGCGATACTTCCGATCCGTACAACGGACGCGAGTGGGACACGACGCTGAGCCCCCTGGGTCTCGACCTTCAGTATGCATGCACGTTCGCACTTCCTACTGCCAAGGAGTGCACCGACCCAGCCAACACTGGGGGCGCGTGCGATTGCGTTGCGAACGCGAACAACCCTGGTGGAGTTCCTTTGTGTGCACCTGGCGCGAACGGAAACTCACTGCAGATTCGTGGCAAAGCCTACCCAACCATTCGCGAGCTCCGCGTCGCCAAGGCGTTGGGGTATCGAGCAGCGGTCGCGTCGGTGTGTCCCCGAGAGTCAAAGAACACGGCCAGTCCGAACTATGGATATCGCCCTGCGATGCGCCAGATCGTTCATCAACTCACGAAGTCGCCCAACAACTCGTGCCTGCCGCAAGCACTGCCGGTCGGTGGAGCAGGAACTGTCCCGTGCTCGCTCTTCGAGACGTTTGCTCCTGCTCCCCAGGCATCGGCGTGTGATCCTGCCCAGGGTCTGACGCAATTGGACTCCGCCACACTGGATGCGTTCAACCAGCAGCGGTGCTGCGAGCAGCGGTGCCCTGGCGCGAGAGACGCTGAATCGATTGCCCGAGTCTTGGGCCCCGTGTGCCAGCTCAGACAGCTTGCCCAGCCTTCCGACTTCAAGGGGACCTGCGCGACACCGAGCGCGCCGGCTGGCTGGTGTTACGTCACGTCGCCGAACGCGGACCAATGTGACCAGAAGATCGCGTACTCGTCGAAGGTAGATCCAACGAAGGCCGCGGGAGTTGTTTTTCGATGTGGCGGTTGAATGGCGGGAACGGAAAAGAAGAGATGAAGTGGCCAGCCTTTCTTGCGACGTGGTCGGCTTACGCTCGCCACAAGGAATAGCAACAGAAAGGACTGGCCATGGATCATGTTGGC
>JAYVXK010000646.1:0-5400 GCA_043785265.1 Myxococcales bacterium
GAGACTTGGCCTGGTCGAGGTTGCCATGAGTCTTCGCGTCATCAGCCTGGTGTTGGATGTCGCCCGAATCGGAAGGAACTCCGCCGAGTGAATGCGGCCCGTCGACTGCCACGGCCATTGCCAGTGTCCCAGCCTCTGGGATTGGTACGGCGGCGACAACGCGATCGAGAAACGTCCGCAGCGCGCCCAGCAGTGGGTATGGACGTGGAAGCGCGACGAGCTGCGCGAACTGCTTGCGCGCGCCCACGAGGTCGCCTGACTTTGCGAGCGCATAGACGAGCGCTGATCTCGCTCTTCCGAGGTCGGCCTCGCTTGCTGCCGCGCGATCGAGTCGCTCGAGGATCTCCGTGTACGGCGCTCCGGGCATCGACTCTGCGAGGTCCAGCATCGCCGCGACATAAGCCGCATCAGGCTGATGGACTGGGTCGATGCCTGCGAGCATCGCGCGTGCTTGCGTGCGATTGCCGTCGATGCGCAGTGAATCGATTTCGACGCTGATCACTGCCGGATCGCGCGGAGAAACTGCGTACGCATCGTCAGCCGACTTCCGTGCCTTGGAGGAGGCCTCTGCGAGCTTGGTCTTGGCGCTCTGCTGCGCGTCGCCACCCTCTTGGAGCTTCACCTCCAGCCAAGAAATGTCTGCGACCGCGACATCGAGCTTGGCGACGTCGCGGAGAACGCGCGGATCTTTGTCGACGAGCACACTCGCCTTGGCAAAGTTCTCTCTCGCCGACTCGAGATTGCCGTCGCGCATCTGGGACTCACCGTCGCTCAGAAACTGCAGGACCTTGGGATCGAGTGAGGCAACGACACCAGAAGCGGGAAGAGTTGGCTCTGGAGTCTGTGGGATGGACAGGTACGGCTTGGCGAAGGCGACTGCCAAGAATGCAAATCCCGGAACGAGCACCGCAGCGACAATCCACCTTCCGATTCTTCGTCGCGGGAGGAGGTCTGGTTCGTGAGCCAAGCCTCGATCATCCACCACCTCGTCCAAGGTGGTGGTTCCGGTAGTCGACGGAGACAGAGCGGTCTCGTCATCGGGAACGAGTACCAGCTTGGACTTCGCCGGTACTTCCTGTGAGGTCTCGGTGAGCGCTTCGAGGCGCGCGGGCGGAGGGGCGACACCTCGCATCGTCCCGCCTCGTTCAGCTCCTCCGAGGCGATCGATCGCCGCGAGCGACGCTTCTTCGATCTGGAGGAAGGTGACGCCAATTCCAGCAGATCCCAGCCCGCTGGACGATTCTCGCTGCCAAGCAACGACCGCAGTACCCACTATCGTCTTGCCGCTAGGCAACCGGAACTTCAGCTCGAGGTTCGTGCCGACAGAGGGTTTCTGCGCGGTCGCCAAGAAGCACCCGCCGCGGCTGATGTTGTGAACGCGCGCAGGGTAGGAGGGACCTCCAGTCTCGTGGAAGACTGCACCCGCCATCACCTTCTTCCTGGCTGCCGCTCGACGCGACATCTCATCCGAACGCACGACGTCAGGAGCCACTTCCGATCGAAAGGGAGCCAGAGCCTGGGCGAGGTCGTCGACACTTTCGTAGCGGAGATCGAGATCTCGATGAAGGCATCGGAGGATGATGGCATCGAGCTCGGCAGGCACATCGGCTCGGAGAGAGCGCACCGACTTTGGCTGGGCCGAAACCACTTCCACAAGGAGGGCGGCCAGGGTCGGACCATCGAACGGAAGCTGACCGGTCAGGAGTTCGTAGAGAACGACGCCGAGCGACCAGACATCCGCTCGAGCATCCAACGAGACATCCGCCTTCAGCTGCTCCGGCGACATATAGGCTGGGGAGCCAAGGATGGCGCCTTCCATCGTCAGGTTGCGAGACTCGCTCAACGGATCGAGCTTGGAAATGCCGAAATCGAGCACCTTGATGATTCGCGAGCCATCGTTGCGTTCGGCAAGAAATAGATTCGCGGGCTTGAGATCGCGGTGGATGATCCCCGATGCGTGCGCCTCGGCTACCGCGTCGATGGCTTGGAGCATGTAGTCCACTGCTTCGCTCGTGGGCAGAGGTCCTCGCTTGTCGATCACTTGCTGGAGGTCCTGCCCGTCCAGGTACTCCATCACGATGTAGGGACCGATCTCCGGGAAGGACCCCACGTCGCTGACACGCGCGACATGGTCGCTCTGCAACTTCACTGCGGCGCGCGCCTCGCGCATGAAGCGCGCGACGACATCGGGGTCCGACGCACGCGTTCCAGACAGAACTTTGATCGCGACGTTTTGGTCGAGCTCCTCGTGATGAGCAAGCAGCACTGTGCCCATCCCTCCTTGACCGAGCACGCGAACGATCTTGTACTTCCCACCCAAGACGACGCCTGCAGCCAGGCCGCGATCGGATGCGGAAGGCAGAAGGTCCATCGTGACAGACACACTACCACGCGACGGGAGCGGGGACGGGAACGGGGACGGGCGCGGGGACGGCGACGGGCGTGGGGGACGGGGACGGAGATCACGGAATGCAAACTCGCCACACCCCAGCCTCTGCCAATTGCCGAGCTACCCAACTGCTGCGCTGGAACGTCGGGGCACGCAGCTTACTTTAGAGATACCCTGGCGTTCGTGGATGCGGCGGTCATCGTGCAGGTCGAAGAGCAAGACACATCGCTCGTCCGCGCCATGCTCGAGGTGTGCACCAAAGGGCTGAGCGGCGGAGAGTGCTCTTCGGACAAGACGGCGCCGGCTGCGGCCTATGCCACGGTCGAGTGGCAGGATGCGCAGAAGTTGCTCGCGAGTGTTCATGTCGAGTGGCGAGGATCGAAGACAGCACTGGGGGACACGGTGCGGTTCACAGCGGGCGATGCGATCGTGGAGAGGTACCGTGCGGTGGGGTTGGTGATCGCCACGCTTGCGGGGGAGGTCAAGCACATCGCGGAAGCGCCGCCCCCGTCCCCGTCCCCGTCTCCGTCCCCGTCCCCGTCTCCGTCCCCGTCTCCGTCCCCGTCCCCGCTCCCGTCCCCGTCGCGTGTGTTGTCTCTGGATGTTGGTGCCGTTGTCGGTGGGCCGGAGTTGTGGCGGCTGGGCGGGATGGCTCGTGTGATCGTCGCTCCGATGAGAAGTTGGTTCGTCGAGGTCGATCAGCGTGTTGCGATTTCTCCCCGCGCTGGCGGTCTCCTTGGGAGGTCTGCATCAACGACCGTGGGTGGAGGCGTAGGGGCAGCCGTTGGCTGGGTGTGGCTAGCCGCTCGCATCGATGCAGGCGCGGAAATTCTATACGCAGAGACCAACGCGGGCGGCTACCAGTCCGAGTCGCTTTGGGTGGGGTTGCTCCGGGCGGGAGTGGAAGTCGCTGCTCCTGCCAGGCGATGGCTGGGGGTGTTTCTCGGTGTGGACGGAGGTGTGCACACTCCAGTTCCAGTTCACGTGCAAGGTCGCGAAGTGGCGGGTTTCCCGGCCTTCGAGATCAATTTCACCTTGGGCGCGCGCTTCTCTCCCTTTTAAGCCTGGTCTTTGGGGGAGCGGTTACGATCCATCAGAGATGCGTGACCCCGCTCGGCGCCCCCCGCTCTATGTCGTCGCGGCAGAGCCACGCTTGCCCTCGGATGAGGAAATCGTTCAGGCGATGGCAGCGGGCGACACGCGCATCGCTGGCGCTCTCTACGACAAACTCGGACCGGCTGTCGACCGCGCCATCGTTCGTGTGTTGGGGAGGCGCGAAGTCGATCATGACGATCTCGTTCAGGCATCGTTTGAGCAGATCGTCATCTCGCTCCGCAAGAAACGCTTCTTGGGGACTTCCAGTCTGACCACTTGGGCGTCTGCCATTGCATGCCATGTCGCGCTCAATGTGCTTCGGTCGCGGCGCAGAGAGCGACGCGTGTTCGATCACGCGCACGAGATTGACCACGACAAGGTCGGCGTAGCCTCCGAGCGCGCAGCTGCACGATTGGACTTGGGTCGCGTGAGAGAATGCTTGGCGGCACTCAGCCCCGAGAAGGCAGAAGCGCTGGTTCTGCATGACGTGCTCGGTCATGACCTGGCCGAGGTCGCGGCGATGACTGGGGTGACGGTGGCAGCGGCCCAGACCAGACTCTCGCGCGGACGACGAGAACTCGAAGAACGAATGACAGCCGGAGAGCGGAGGCCGTGATGAACCAGAAAGCCGAAGAGCTCCTGCACGCGTTGGGAGCCGAACCGATCGAAGAGGAAGACGCAGCGGCCGCACAAGCTCGGCGCGCGCGCATCGTGCCTGCGATCGAAGCTGCGATGGATCGTGCAAATGCGGCCAAAAACAAGCCCAACCGGATGCGCGTAATCCTTCCGTTGGCAGCCGCGGCTGTGATCGCTCTTGGGATCGGCGCGACGCTCGCGTTTCGCCAGCCGACCGTCGTCGCAGTCGCTCCAGTCGCCCGCGCATTCAGCACGGAAGGGGCGGCGTTCCGCGTCCATGGGGGAGCCGCGGCGCTGGTCGACCCAAGCGGTGCAGACGTCATGGCCCATGACGAAGTCACGACCTCTCCTTCTGCTCGCGCGCGGCTCGCGATGACTTCCGGTTCTACCGTGGAGATGGCAGCGGCATCGGATGTCGAAGTGCTGGACGCGTGGCAAACGCGTCTCGTGGCTGGGCACGTGTCCGTCTTCGCGCCTGAACTCCGCCAGAGGCATGTGGCGATTCTTTCACTCGGCGCTTTGATCGAAACAGACGATCTGCGCGCCTCGTTCGACGTCGATGTCGACCCCGCCTCGCACGAGACTCATGTCCATGTCACCGAAGGTCGCGTCAAAGTGCAGTCCGGCGATCAGACATTCTTGGTCGAGGCTGGGCAAGACTGGCCGAAGCACGTGGTGGTGACCGAGGCCCTTCCACCTGCGCCGCCAGCGCCTCCTGCGCTCGCGCTCAAACCAACGATCAACAAGCCAACGATAAACCAGCCAACGATAAACCAGGCAGCCACGCCTCCTCACACGTCGACGCCAACTGTGAGTGCGAGTCAGCTCGCCGAGCAGAATCGCTTGATGCAGTCCGCGCAAGACGCTCGCGCGCACGGCGATCCGACTCGCGCGCTTTCGTTGTTGAACGATCTCCTCCAGCGTTTTCCGGAGTCTCCTCTCGCGCAAGCGGCGCGAGTCGAGCGTTTTCGATCGCTCGAGCAGTCAGGACAGCACGCAGGCGCAACAGTCGAAGCCCGCAAATATCTGGCAGATTACCCACAAGGCTTCGCGCGAGACGAAGCGACGGCTCTTTCGAAATAGTCTGCCTGGATGTGTGTGAAGCGGTGACTAGCTTGTTGTGAGACCGGTTCTTCTGGCGCTTTCGATCGTTCTTTGCGGTTGCGCAGGAGCCAAGGCGTACGAGCGCGGCACACTCGCGAAGCCGAAGATGCAGCTCGAAGGAGAGATGGGCTCGCAGCTGCTCGAGCAACACGTCTACGAGTATCGCGAAGGATCAG
>JAYVXK010000647.1:0-1570 GCA_043785265.1 Myxococcales bacterium
AATGCTTCGATGCGCGTCTGCGCGCCCGTCACGCGCTTGCCGTCTGCGCGCGCAGTCACTGTGACTGTGAAGGTCGCGTCCTCCGCGAGTCGAATTGGCGAACTGCTCCACACGACGTCGTACTTGCAGTCGTCGTCTGATCCAGTCGTTCCAAACAGGGTCGTTCCGTATCCGCCACTGACGCCTCCGTCGAATGCGCCCGCGCAACTCGACGTGTGAACGACCTGCTTCTGTGCGGCGCAATGAGTGTCGAGAGCCCCGATGACTGGGCCGCCGACAGGAGGCGTAGCAACACCCTGCGTACACGCGACGAAGGGGAGAACCGAGACGATCAGGCGTAGTCCACGCGCTCTACTCATGAGAGACCGTCAGCTCGAACGCATCCCAAATCTCGACTTGGTCACCCACCACCTTGGTGACGAACGTCCGCTGATCCCCGCACAAACCCCGTGGCGCAATCAACTCGCCGGTTCGCATCGAAAACACATAGCCATGCATGGGACACACGATGCAATCCGGACGATCCTCCGATCGGCCCCCCTCGGACAAGCTCGCCCCCGCGTGATTGCATGCGTCTTCGATCGCCACGGGCGCGCCGTCGACCCAAGCGACGACCACATCGAAGGGCGGATATTCGACACGCACGACCGACTGCTGCCGCAACGTAGAGACGGGGACTTTGCCAACGAGCTTCATGCGCCGCGCATCATTCAGTTCAGATCACGCGCTTCACCGGCGGTGAGTGCTGCCTTTTGCATGGCGAGTTCGCGCGTCACGAGTGCGACGCGTGCTGCGGGATCGAGTTCTTCGAGGGCACGTTGGCGCACGTCTGGCGAGAGCACCAAGTGATGCGCGCAGACGTCTGCGAGCACGCCCGCATCTCGACTTGGTAGCTCCAACACAAAGTCGGGATCGCGCTTTTTCACTTCTCGCATGAACGATGTTGCCGAGGCGACGAGCGCGGCGCGATCGTTGTCAGACACTCGCGTGTCTTTGGTCTGCAAGACAGTCGCGCGCACGCGTCTGTACGGCCCGACGAGCGGGAGCTCCTCCATTCGCACGCGCGAAAGCCCGAGCAGCACGATGTTCGAACGACCGTCATCCATCAACTCGTGTTGTGCGACATATCCGAGACCCGCAACAGAGGCGATGCGTGGATTGCCTGCGCGCCGCTCGGTCCCGAGCAGAGACGGGTCGTCGATGAAATCTGCTGGATCAGGGACCATCGCCACAGCCATCACACCATGACGAGCGATGCAGTCCGCCAGCATCTTGCGATAGCGCTGCTCGAAAACATGCAGCGGCAGACGCGCATGCGGAAAAAGCACCACCTGCGAGAGCGGAAAGATAGGCAGCTCGAGGAGCGCCGCTTCGAGATCGATCCGCGGTGTTGTGCTCACGACGACCCTTGGATGTTCATGGCCCAAACATCTCTATCGCACTGCCGTTCATCGCGCTTGGTGCGTCGAGAGCGGCGTAGACGATCAGACGCGCGACGTCTTCGGGGCTCATTTGCGCCGTGAAACCGCTGCCGGTGAGCATGTCCGTGTCGACTGATCCTGGCAGCACC
>JAYVXK010000648.1:0-1568 GCA_043785265.1 Myxococcales bacterium
GCCGAAGTCGGCGTTCCGGTGATGATCGGCGCGAGCCGCAAGTCGTTCCTCAAGCTGGTAGACCCAGACGCGGCTCCATCCGATCGCGCGGGGGCATCGGTCGCCGCAGCGGTGTTTGCGGTTCGCGCCGGCGCCAAGATCGTGCGCGTGCATGACGTCCGCGCGACACGCCAGGCCATCGATCTAAGTCTTAGGTTGGAGGCCCCCGATGCCTGAGGGCCTGCTCCATCTGTTCAAACCGCGCCCTTGGGGCGATGTCGCGATCGACATCGTCGACCTCATGGTGGTCACGTACATCATCTACCGTGCGCTGCTCGTACTCAGAGGTACGCGCGCCATGCAGATGGGCACGGGCTTGGGCGTCTTCTTTTTGATCTACGGCGTCTCGCGCTACGCCGGGCTCGTCACGCTCAACAACATGTTCTCCAAGTTGCTCGAGTCGATCATCTTGGTGGTCGTGGTGGTCTTCCAGAACGACATCCGCCGCGGACTGATGCGCATCGGATCCCGCGCATTTTTTGCTGGTATTTCGCGCCAGCAAGAGTCGCGAGTGATCGACGAAGTCGTGGCGGCGGCGACCGAGCTAGCCCGCCATCGCATGGGCGCTCTCATTTGTTTCGAGCAAGACGCAAACTTGGACGAGTTCGTGGTTGCGCAGGGCACCACCGTGGACGCCACCGTGCAACGAGAGCTCCTGGTGTCTCTCTTCGTGCCTGAAGGCGTCAACAAGCTCCACGACGGAGCCGTTGTCATTCGCAACTTGCGCATCGCCAAAGCGGGCGTGTTCTTTCCGATGCCTGATACTAAGGTCTTGGACAAGTCCTTAGGTTCTCGACACCGCGCGGCCTTAGGCATCACCGAAGAGACAGACGCCGTGGTGGTGGTCGTGAGCGAAGAGCGCGGCACCATCAGTTTTTGCTTCAACGGCAACATCGTCTCCAATCTCGACGGCGCGTCTTTGCGACAAGCGTTGCTTGGTTTGTTTGGTCAACGCGGTCAGAAGAAGAAAAAGCCAACAGCCCCGACGTCCACAAAAAAGCCCATCCAAACGGGCTCGCATCGGATCTCGCTCGCCCCTCCCGAGCGCACCATCACTGGCAGCATCATTCTGACGCCTCCACCGTCTTCGCAGTCCACGCCACCGCCACCGCCAGAAGACAGCATGCCTCGTCTCGCCGTGCGTCCGCCGAAGCCGATGACGACTGCCAAACCCATCGAGACGCCGAGGCCTACGCCCACACCCGAACGGCCTGAATCCAAGACAGAGAGTGAGGATTAGTCTTTGAGCGACCTCACTCTGGCCGAACGCACACGCGCGGCGTTCACTGAAAATCTCAATCTCAAACTGGTGAGCTTCATTGGCGCACTCGTCTTGTATTCGCTCGTCCACGGCGCACAAGATGCTCAGCGCGCGATGAGTGTCGATCTCGTGGTGGTGTTGCCTCCCGATACCGCAAACCGCGTGCTCGTCAGTCCATTGCCTCCTCAGGTGCGAGTCACTCTGCGCGGATCACGCACCACGATCGACGACCTGCGTCCTGACGACGTGGGCAATCTGCAAATCGACG
>JAYVXK010000649.1:0-1568 GCA_043785265.1 Myxococcales bacterium
AAACAAGGCCCTCGTGAAATTGCTGGGCCTCGAGTTGCGCAAGATCAAGAGCATGCGCGAGCTCGAACCCGTCGATTGGCTTGCCCTCGTCGACGCGCACGATGTCGAGCCCGATCTCGCTGATGTTGGGTCCGTGGAAGTGCTCACGATTGTCGACCACCATCGCGCGAACATTCCTCCGAAGGCGCGCTTCGTGGACCTTCGGATGGAAGTGGGAGCGACCGCGACGATCTTCGTCGAGTACCTGAACGAACTGGCCCCCCTCGTCGCAGATGTCGAAGACGATCGTCGCATCGCGACCGCGCTCATGCACGGCCTCTCGACAGACACAGACGATTTCACCCTCGCGCACGCGGTTGATTTTCGCGCGGCAGGCCAAATATCGGAGGTTTGTGACCGCGACTTGCTCCAAGACTTGAGTCGACATTTGATTGCACCGCACGCGATGGACGTCATCGCACGATCGCTCGCGGCGCTCATGGTGCGGCGCAACTTCGCGATGAGCGGCGTGGGCTTCATTCCCGACGGCGAGCGCGACACGATCGCTCAGGCCGCGGATTTTTTGATTCGGCGCGAAGACATCGACACGGTCGTCGTTTATGGAATTGTCGGTGAGCGCATGATCGAAGGTTCATTGCGCACCCACTCCGCGAGCGTCGATCCTGCTGCGTGGCTGGAGCAGGCGTTCGGCACGGACGAAAAGGGGCGTCCCTTTGGTGGCGGTCGACGCGACAAAGGCGGCTTTCGCATTCCCATCGGATTTCTCGGGCGCGCTACGGATCGGGCTAGTTTGTGGTCTCTCGTGGAGCACTCCATGCGAACGGCGTTGCTCAAGACCATCGTCGGCGACGAACCGACGACTGGCGTGATGGTCGCTCCGCCGACGTGAGACTCGCGTTCTTTGGTCTGCCGCTCGCTGCACTGTTGCTCGCGCGCGACGGTCACGAGATCGTTTGGGCGGGCGTGTGTCGCAAAGGTGCGATCGGCACGCGACGACTTCGCAAGATCTCCCGCCAAGTGGAGATCGTTCCAGACGCGAGCACGTCCGCAGTGCAACGGCGCGTGCAGGCTGCGTCGCCAGAGTTGGTCGTGAGTTGGTTCTGGACCAAACGACTACCCGCTGAGATTCTCGCGCTTGGCGCGATCGGTGTGCATCCGTCGCTCTTGCCTAGGCATCGCGGTCCGGACCCTTATTTTTGGGCGATTCGCGCAGGAGATCACGAGACGGGCGTGACCGCACACGCGCTCGACGACGACTACGACACGGGCGCCATGCTCGGCCGTCGCACGATCGCCATTGAGCCGACGTGGACCGCGTGGACACTCGCAAAAAAACTCGACCGTCCGTCTCTGGCCCTTCTGCGCGACGTCGTCAGTGCCTACGCGAGCGGGCGACCTCCTGTTTTAGAGCTGCAAGACGAATCGCGCGCGACCGACGCCCCCTCACCGACCGATGATGATCTCGCGATCGATTGGCGACAGCCAGCGACTGCCATCGAGAGGCTCGTGCGTGCTGCGGCGCCATGGCCAGGCGCAACGTTCACGCTCGGCGAGGAGGTGCTTGTGCT
>JAYVXK010000650.1:0-5389 GCA_043785265.1 Myxococcales bacterium
CGCGATGTCGAAGAACACGACACGCAGTCCCATCGCCTCTGCGAGTACTCCGACCTGCGAGCCGATGTGTCCATACCCGACGATGCCGAGCGTCTTGCCGCGCACTTCGAAACAGCCCGCGCTGACTTTGCGCCACTTGCCTTCGTGCACCTCGCGCGACCGATCCCCGAGCTGACGCGACAGCGCGATCACCTCGGAGATGATCAACTCAGCGACACTCCGCGTGTTTGAAAAGGGCGCGTTGAAAACAGGGATGCCAAGACTGTTCGCGCCGTCGAGGTCGACTTGATTGACGCCAATGCAAAAGCAACCGAGCGCAGTGAGATCTTTCGCGGTCTCGAGAGCGGCGCGTGTGACGTGAGTCTTCGAGCGAATGCCCAACAAGTGCACACCCTGGAGGCGCGCGGGCATGTCCTCGCTCTTGAGGGCGGTCTTCATCGTCTCGACATCGAACCCAGCTGCGGTGAGTAACTCGGTGGCGCTCGGATGAATGTTCTCCACGAGCAGAGCCTTTTTGCGTGCTGCCATGATGGGCGCAACTACGGCACGCTGGAAAGAAGCGCAAGCAAAACGGACCGCTGACGAGCTACCATCGCTTGTGTGAAAGCTCGTTCGTGTGTCGTGTGGTGCTTGGGGCTGATGCTTGCGTGCGGCAAGAAAGCCGAGGTGCCAGCGATCGACGCCGCGCCTACACCGCAGGGCTTTCGTGGTGGTTTGCCCTGTCTCGACACGACCATGGACTGCGGTCGATTCGACACTCCGCAGGCCGCGCTCGCTGCCATTCTTCAAGACAAGCCGCTCGTGCTCGCGATTGGTGAAGCGCACGCACAGAAGGGCTCCACGGTGCCATCGAGCGCCAAGCGCATGACCGACGCCTTGCTGCCGGAGCTCAAAGGCAAAGCGAGTGATCTGCTCGTCGAGCTGATGAATCCGCCAACCGGTTGCAACAAGACGACCGTCGAGGTGAAAGAGAAGCAGAAGGTCGTCACTTCGCATCAAGCCGAAAATGACCAAAACGAATATGTCCAAATGGGCGACGCCGCGCGCAAGTTGGGTATCGTTCCCGATCTCCTTCGCCCCACCTGCGACGATCTGGCAGCGATCAACGACGCAGGCGCAGACGCGATCGACTTGTCACTGCAGACCATCGCACGACTGACCAAAACCAGAGTCAAAGCGCTGAGAGAACGCGACGCAAAAACCCCTGAAGACAGCGAAAAAATGGTTCTTACGTATGGTGGCGCGATTCACAACGACTTGGCGCCGCCGCCCGAACGCGTGGCTTGGGCGTTTGGTCCAGACCTGGCTGCATCCACGAACAATCGCTACGTCGAACTCGATGTGTACGTCCCAGAGTTCATCGAAGCCACGGAGTCCTGGAAGAAACTCGAGTGGTACTCCCACTACGACCTGTCGAAGTTGGGAGACAAGGTGACGCTCTTCCATCCCCGCGAACACGGCTACGTCATGATCTTCGCGACAACCAAATAGCGCGCAGCTCGCTTCTTACGGGACGACTTTCTCGAACGAGTCTTTCACCACGCCCTGGTCGTCAATCGCCTGCGCGCTCAGTTTCCCCTTGGTAATGTCGACGACAAGCCCATGAAAGTACGCCCCTGATGCGACGCGGGCGTTGCAATACGGTCGGGTCACGTTGGCGTTCACGTCTCCCATGCGCCCTCCGCCGCCAGCAGAAGTCACATACGTGATGTTGGGAAAGTCGAATCGCTCATACCCGTGCATGTGCGCTTGGAGCACGAGCGGTACTTTGTATTGAGCGAAGAGCGGCTCCATGTACGCGCGCGCGACGCTGTCGTCCCCGGTGTCGCCGCAAGTGACGAATGGCTTGTGAAAATAGACGATCGAGAAGCGATAGTTGAGTGTCGCTGCGGCGGCGGCGAGCTGCGCGGTCAGCCACTGAGCCTGTGGAGCTGATGCGCTCGTGGGTAGTTGAGTATCGAGCACGAAGAACCAAACCCCGCCGGAGTGGAACGAATAATACTCGTCCGTGCCGTTGAAGCCTGCGCGGCCAAAATAGCGAAGTGTGTAGAGGTCCAGTTCGTCTGGCTTTTCGGATTCATGATTGCCAATCGACGGCAGAAACGCGCCAGCCGACAGCATCGGTTGCATCTTGTCCGCCCAGAGCGCCCATGTCTCGAGCGTCGACTCGTAATATTGAATGTCACCTAGATGAATCGTGAAGTCCGGATTCTTTGGCAACACGTGACTGAGCACATTGACGGCGTTGTCGCCGAGCGCGGGATTCGTGTCGCCGATCGCGAGGAAGCGGAGTGGAGAACCCGCCCTGCGCGCAGTGCAAAAGCGGCCTTTTTTGTTCTGATCCGCAGCAACAACGTAGTTGTAACAAGTGTCGGGCAGGAGCCCTGTCAGGCTTGCTTCTTCCATGTACCAAATGCCGGCATAGTCGGGAGTCGCGCTCGGGGCGAGTGGCGCCGTATACGTATTGGGGATGAACGTCGATGTCTCGACGGCAACCGCAGTGGTCGATGCGCCGCCTTGTTCAGGAGTGAAGGTCAGCGTGCGTTCGGATTGAGGGCGACAGGCTTCCCAACGAACATGGATGCTCGTCTCGTCGAACCCTAGCGACCACGGACCTTTGCTGATGCCAACACCAGGGCAGGGAATGGCTGCGTCGCTAGAGTCCGGTGGGTCACCTGCGTCGCTAGTCCTGCCGCACGCGTCGCAGAGAAGAGGTGTGGTGCCGCAACCCGCGAAGAGGAGAGACAGACAAGCGAGTGTCGCGAGTGTCGCGAGAAGGACAATGCGTCGCATGCCCTAGAAACTAGCAGACTACGGCGCGCAGTCGTGTGCGCAGTTGGGCACGGGTGTCTTGCCGGTGAAGTGAATCGTCGACGTGCAAGAGACGCCATCGAGCGAAAAGCAGTAGTCCTCTTGTAGATACTTTTGATTGTTGATGGTGGCTGCCGGCATGCGAATTCGGAGGATGAGCGTCTTGCCGTCAGGCATCTCCCCGATGTCGCGGAGGCTCCTGCTCAGGTTCAGCGTCGTGCGCGCGCCGAGATCGATGACGAACAAGTCACCGCCCGTTCCGTCTGCAGTGAGCTTGAGGGTGAAGACTTTGTTGTCACTCGTGATCACGAATCGATCGAGCGCGGCGACAGCGCCAGTGAATGCCGTGTACTGCTTGCCCGTGATGTCGAAGATGCCAAACGGCGACTTTTGGCCGCCAAACACGCCTGCTTCTGCGGTGAGGCCATCGGGGCCAATGGTGACGCTCGCATACGCGCCGCCGCGAGCAACCTTCACGCTCGAGTCGACCAAGAGCGCGCTGCCGTCAGGTGTCATCGCAAAACGCGGAAGAGCATTTCCGATGGGTGACAAACTAAACGAGAGCGTGAGCGGGTCGATCACCATCAAGTGAAACTGGTCGCCGTTCAGGCTTGGCACTTGCGCGGGATTGGCAAACATCGCGGGGTCCATGCGCTTGGTGTCGAGATACGCGACCGCGCGCGCGCCTTTTGAATCGAGAGCAACCGGGCCAAATCCAGGCAGATTTTTCAAGAAGTGCGCACCCTGCAGATCGAGATCGATCACACTCACAGGATCTGGATTGGTCCATTGCCCGTTTGGGTTGGTGGCTTTGCCTTCTTCGCAATAGGTCGGCGACACGAACGCGCGCGAGCTGTCCGGCATGAGTGCGATCGGCGCGTCGCAATTGGGGATCGTGATGGTCTTCATGGCGAGCGTGGCGAGGTCGAACACCACCACTTCAGTCGCCGGCTTGTGATCGCTCCATTGAACCGTGCCGACCACCATCGCGCGCTTGTGATCCGACAAAAAAGCGAGATCCGTCGGCAAGGTGTTCATCGACACTGCACCGCGAACGCTGCCGGTTTGCGCGTCGACAGCGAGCAGCCGATTGTAGTCGCCAAGGATCAACGTCTGGTCGTCGTCGCTCACGCGAGCGAGCATGGCTCCGGCCGTCGTCACGAACACTGGATTGCTCGTCCACAGGACTTTCGCCCCTTGATCGAGATCAAGCGCGACGATGCCGGCGCGATTGGGCAGCACTTCGTAGACCACATGGCGCTTCTTGGAGAAGACGAACCGATCGCCGCGCGCAGCGAGTTCGGTAGCCGTCTGCGCTTTCACGTCGACCAGCACCGTCGCCGTCGTGCGTTGCTCGATCAGAAACGCGCCGTCAGGAGAGACCTCCATCGCACCCGTCAGGAGCAACTCGCCTGGCTGGCCGCCGTGCGTTCGATCATTGGGATTGGCTCCCCCCGAACCATCGAGAGGACCACACGCCATCACCGCCGCCGCCAAGAAGAGAAAGGTCGTTCGCATGGAACTCTGACGATGCCTCGACTGAACGATTCACGGGAAAAGTTCACCCCTTCGCGGAGGCTGACAGCGGTGTCCTGGTTGTCGTGAGCGGACGCACACACCGATGACATCTAGGGCTGATTGAGGCCTGATCGAGCGAGGTGGTGATCGAAGAACGCGAGAATTTTTTTCCACGCATCCTCGGCGATCGTGGCGTCATAAGCGATGCGCATCAACGGCCAAGTGATCGCACTCGCGATGGGATGATGGCCGTCCGTCAGGAACGAATGTCCCGCTTGCGGAACGACCTCGATCACAGGTTTGACACCCACCTTGGCCAATTTGTCCGTGAGTTCGGCGCCTTTGTTGGCAAAGAGTCGATCGCGCCTGCCATAGCACCCCATGACGGGCCCAATGCCCCGCATCACTTCTGCCTCGGGCACCGAGCCATAGTTCGTGGAGACCGCTCCCCAGCCACGGCCGGCCGCGAGCACGAACCCTCCGCCAAAGCAGAAGCCGATGAGTCCGATGCGATCGTGCGTGAGTCCTGTTTTGTCGCACAACCATGCACGGGCTGCTTTTGCCCGACGCACCGGCTCGACGTCCGCGCCTGTCTTCGCGCACTCGACGATCGCGCGAATGCACGCCGCGCGACCGTTCGCAAAAAAGTCCGGAGCGATCGCTGCGACGCCCGACCGAGCGAAGCGCTCGACCACACGATCGATCTCCGGCTGTCGACCAAAGAGCTCGTGCACGATCACCACGCCTGTCTTCGCACCCTGCGGAAGCATTGCGAACGCAGGTGTGGATCGGTCTCCATCCGAGGCAGCAATCGTGACTTCCATTTTGTCCATCTGTGTTCTTGGCATCATCGCACCATCGGGCCTACGTAGCGCGCGCGCGGTCGCATCAAGAAGTCTGCCTCGCGTTGCTCGATCACGTGTGCCACCCAACCCGCGCTGCGACCCAGTGAAAATAGGCCGATCGCGGTCCCTGCGGGCGCTTTGATCGCAAGACTGAGTGCGACGAGTCCGGTGTCGACCGTCGGGGCGAGGCCCAAGGTGTCGCCCGCCGCGACGAT
>JAYVXK010000651.1:0-1567 GCA_043785265.1 Myxococcales bacterium
CTCGACGATGGCGCGACGCGCAAAGCGCGCAGCATGGTGCTCGCAGATGGTCGACCGCGTCTGCCGCCTGGTCAACATCTGTTGCAGCGAATCAAACCGATGGGCGGCGAAGAAGGCGATCCGAATCCAGGCGCGTGGAACTTGAAAGTGTATGGCGAGTGCGACGCGCCTTTCACGGTCGACTTCAACGGGCTGCTCGCTCTCCCGCAGACAACACAGTCGTGCGACGTGCATTGTGTGACCAAGTGGTCGCTGTTTGACAGTCATTGGACGGGCGTCAAACTCGCGGACATCGCCGCGAAGGCCAAACTCAAGGCCACCGCGCGCTATGTGATTTTCGAAGCGGCGCACGGCTACACCTCGAATGTGCCTCTGCGCGAAGCGTTGAGACCGAACGTCATGGTGGCCCACAAATACGAGGGCCAAGCGATTCCTCAAGCTCACGGCGCACCCGTTCGCGCGCTCGTTCCAGAGCTCTATTTCTGGAAGAGCGCAAAGTGGCTCACTGCGATCAAGTTCTCGTCGGTCGACATCCCTGGTTACTGGGAAACGCGCGGCTACAACAACCACGCCGACCCGTGGAAAGAAGAGCGCTACTCTTGAGCGACGCGCAAGACGACGCAGCGGAGCCCGCCACGCGAAAAGGCAAGAGCGCGATCGCGATCGTGAGACCTTGGCTCCGCGCGATACATCGAGACATCGGCTACGTCGCGGTCGGTCTGACGTTCGTCTATGCGCTGTCGGGGCTCGCGGTCAATCACATCACCGATTGGGATCCGAACTTTCACAACTTCCAAAGCGAACGCGAAATCGGGCCAATTTCAGCCACGGACGACGATGTTGCCGCAGCGCAGGTGCTCGAGCGAATGGGCATCACCGAGGCACCCAAAGACACCTATCGCGCTGGGGCGGAGCTCACCATCCTGCTCGACCATCGCACGCTCCACATCACTGATGCAGGTCATGTTCTGGACGAAGGACAGAAGCCACGGTTTTTGATCCGCGTCGCCAACTGGTTGCATCTCAATCGCGGAAAAAAAGCGTGGACGTATTTCGCGGACGCGTACGCCGCAGGTTTGCTGATTTTGGCGACCAGCGGAATGTTCATGATCCCAGGCAAAAAAGGGCTGATTGGACGAGGGGCGAGTCTCGTCGCGCTTGGTGCGGCCACCCCGATCGCGTACGTGCTGCTCTCCAAAGGTCCGTAGCCGACGGGATTGCTTGGCGGCGACACGGCGTTTGATTACAGAGTTGCGACCGTGACCGAAGGCACCCGTCATCCTCTGCTTGGCAAGACCACAGGGACACTCACGGTCATGTTGGCGCTGCTCGCGATTCCGTACGCGCACTCGTCGATGCGCAGACTGCGTGTCGTCCGTGCGCCGTGGGACAAGACCGAAGCCGCGTCGGATCAGCCCACGGCGGCTGCGCCGATCACCACAGTGGGCGAAGCGACCATCAACAAGGACACGCAAAATCAAGCCACTGTGACGAACGCGCTTCCCGCGGTGGAAGATCGCGCTCCGCTCGATCCCGCGATCCTGGCAAAGCTGGCGGGCTCACTCGC
>JAYVXK010000652.1:0-5386 GCA_043785265.1 Myxococcales bacterium
CCGTCTCTGACGATGCAAGTCCGCCACGGGCATTTCGAGAGTCCAGTCGGTCGCGCAACGAAGTCTGCGGGGTGGACTTTCACGGCTTGCGTGGGTGGCCTGTCTGAAGGCGTGATGGTGTCGCGTCGTCTCAAAAAGCACGTCGAAGGCACCACACTGCCCAAGGCATTGCGTGGCCCCATCTCGGGTGACTACGAGGCCGCGTGGGTGCGTGCGCGCATTCCGCGAGTCTTCGCGTACGAGCCTGCGGCGCCCGAGGTCGACAAGACACTTCTGTGGGAGACCTTCGTCGCGATCAAAGACGACGTGGGGTACGTGTTCGCGTGCAGCGATCACTATGGCAAGGCATCGCTCGGTTTTGATCCGCAGGGACCCAACGACGCAACCTGCGATGCAATCGCGGCGGCCTTTTGGTCCCTCTTGCTCACCAAGCCCGACGATCTGGCTGATTTCAAGGCTCGCGTGCACCATGCGGGCGCAGGCGTATGGCTCGACTACACCTGCAACGCTGGCGAAGTCCGCATCATCGAGACGCCGGAATAGTCACGCGTCGCACAGTCGTGGATGGTGACGCATGGCCCCCGCAGCGAGATAAGACACGCCACCTCGTGCTACGTTTCATCCATGGCCGACGCCGTCAAACGCATGGCTACCTACGAAGACGTCCTCGCAGCAGCTCCACACACGGTGGCCGAGGTGATCAGCGGCGTTCTCCATACACACCCACGTCCCGCCGCTAGGCATGCTCGTGCGGGAAGCCGATTAGGTGGAGCGCTCGATGGTCCGTTTGATCGCGGTATCAACGGACCGGGCGGCTGGGTGATTCTGTTCGAGCCTGAGCTTCACCTGAGTCGGGACATCCTCGTGCCCGACTTCGCAGGCTGGAGTCGTGAGCGCATGCCGCAGTTTCCTTATGACGACGCGTACTTTACGCTCGCACCCGATTGGGTTTGCGAGATCCTCTCCCCGTCCACCTCTCGCCTCGATCGCCGCGACAAGCTGCCGGTGTATGCGCGCGAAGGAGTTCGTCATGCGTGGCTGCTCGACCCTGCCGCACGCACGCTCGAGGTATTGCGACTAGAAGCTGGGCGCTGGGTCGTCATGGGCGTCTTCGGTGACGAGGTGCCCGTGAAAGCCGAGCCCTTCGATGCGATCGACCTGTCGCTCTCGGAGCTTTGGCCGGAGTAAAGCCATGAGCCAAGCGTTCATTCCGTTTCTCTTCGAGTTGCGCGCACGCAAAGTCAAAGTGGGCGCGCAAGAAGCCATGTCGCTCGCTCGTGCACTCGCGATCGGTCTGCATGACAGTTCGCTCGACGGTTTTTATCACGTAGCTCGCGCGCTCTGTGTTCATCGCGAGGGAGACCTCGACGCCTTCGATCAGGCTTTTTCGAGCCACTTCAGAGGCATCACGTCGACGTCAATCGAGATGCTCGATGCACTCGAAGAGTGGCTGCGTGATCCAAAGAACAAAGCCGAGCTCACCGCCGACGAGATGAAAATGCTCCAGGCCATCGACATGGACGAATTGCGTCGTCTGTTCGAGGAGCGCCTGCGCGAGCAAAAAGAGAGACACGATGGCGGCAATCGTTGGATCGGCACGGGCGGCACGAGTCCGTTCGGTGCGGGCGGGCGCAACCCGAGCGGCGTGCGCGTGGGTTCGCAAGGCGGCGGTCGCAGCGCGATGGCGGTCGCAGACGCACGACGGTATGCACCCTACCGGAGCGATCTCGTGCTCGACGTGCGACAGATCGAAGTGGCGTTGCGAAAGCTGCGCGCGTTCCAACGCGAAGGCGCTCTCGACGAACTCGACATCGACGGCACCATCGACAAGACCGCAAAGAACGGCGGCGAACTCGAGATCGTGATGCGACCTCCACGCAAGTCGAATGTGCGCGTGCTCTTGGTGATGGACGTGGGTGGGTCAATGGATCCCTACGCGCACACGGTTTCGCAGCTATTTTCAGCCGCGAAACGCGCGTCCAATTTTCGCGAACTCAAGACGTTTTATTTTCACAACTGCATTTACGGTCGCATCTACGAGACCGAGCGGTTCACGGAGCCGATGAGCGTGCGCGAAGTCCTCGCGCAGTGTGGCCCCGAGTGGAAGCTCGTCATCGTGGGTGACGCGGCCATGCACCCAGCAGAGCTGCTCGGTGCGGGCGACTGGGAGTACTACTCGACCGGCAAGAAAGGCGAGGCGCTGAGCGGTCTGCGATGGATGACGCTGCTCGCCGATCACTTTCGTCGCTCCGTGTGGCTCAACCCCGACCCCCCCACGTATTGGCGAGGCGGCACCGCCGAACAACTCGCCCGAGTGTTCTCGATGCATCACCTCACACTCGATGGTCTCTCCGAAGCCATCCGACATCTGTCGAGAGGCGATGTGACGCGCAAGTCGTAAGGTGGGCCAAGCCCAAATGGTGGACGAGATGCGCACCCCGGTCCGCAAAGCTGGAGACCTGCCGCTAGCGCTATCTCGCTGCGCCTTCGCCGCAGCGCGCATCGCCGCCGGTCTTTGCGACGACGAAGTAGTCCCCCAGCGAGACAGTCGGCGGCAGCACGATCGTCCCTGAAAATGCGCCGTTTTCGTCTGTCGCGAGTCCACCCACGCGCGCCTCTCGGTGAGTGTGGCCGTCTCGCAACACGATGTCGATCGGCAGGTGACCGCAAGGATCGCCGTCTGCCAATGCGTACCCTTTGAGATGAATCGGCGCACCGCGCAGCGCGCTCGGTTCGGAGAGCTCCACCGTGAGTGTGGTGGGCGGTCGCGAGTCTTGTCGATCCGTCGAACGCGAGGAGTTGTTGTTTTGCGTGGACGAAGAAGAGTTGTTTGGCGAAGGCGAAGAGTTGTTGGTGCCCGACGAGCCAGTACCCGAAGGCGATGGTCCGCCTGGTTTTGGCCCGTTTTGAGAGTTTCGCGATGCCTGGCTCATGTCCTCGCCGCGCGTCGCGTTGGGCGGCCACGTGAAGGGATCTGCTGGTGGAACATAGGGTTCTGCGTTGCGCGAGAGATCGGTATTCAAAAATCGCCCCGCGCCACCGAGATCGATGCGCTTCCAAACCGTGCCGTCGTGGACCTCGACCCACGCGTGGGCTTCGTTGGTCACCATGCGCGTGGGGATGCCCATCGCGAGAGCGGTGATCATGAATGCGTAGGCTCGATGACGACAGACACCTTTCTGAGCGAGCGCGAGATCGGTGTAGATGTCGTGCTCCGGCTTTGGCGGCTCCTCGGAGTCGACGAACGCGCGATAGTACGCGACGAGTTTTTTCACGACGTCGCGCGGTCGATCGGCGCGCGAAACGCCTATTTTTCGCGTCACCACGCCCACAGCGTTCGCGACATTCGGCGGAACGACCGGCGCGAACGGGAGGTCCTCCCAACTTGGGTCACCGAACTCACCACCAAACGCAGACCGATTGATCGCCAGATCAACGACAAGACGCGCACGCACACTCTCGCTCGCATCGAGAAACCAGTTGTCTGCGCCGTCGTGCACGATCCGAAAAGGAACGTCGCGCGACCCAACACCGAGGCGCGCATGAACGAGACGCGTGCCTGGTCCCACGGTGGGCAACCGAACATGTGCGCTCGTGGATGCATCGATGACGAGATCGCCATAGAAGCGCTCGTCTTGTGCGGTCATCCTTTGATCGAGCGCTACAGGCACCAGACTCGAACTCGACACATAAAGCGAAAAGTCTTCGGCTACGGCGTCGTACGCGACGAGACGCTTGAACGGCGCTGTCGATGGAGTGAACGGATCGTCGTAGGGCAGGACGTCCGGCCGCGCAGTGTTGCGATCTGGCGTGAATGTGCCGCCCACGGACGAGTCGCTCGTGTGTGTCGCCGCGGCTTCGCGCGCGCTCGGGGGCCGTGATGGATCGGGCGCGCTGATGGTGCCGTTGCGTGTCTCGAGCGCTGCAGGAATGTTGCCTTCGACGACCACACCCATCGCGATGTCGTCGTGTGGATCCAACGGGATGCGCTCGTGCAAAATGGCGTCATTCGATCCAGCGGCTGGTCGCACAGTCGCGATCACGAGGAGCGCGGGCAACAAGAGCGCGTGACGATTGACGAGACGCATAGCGGACCCTTTAGAGATAGCAGACAGCGCAAGATTGGGCGCGCGTCACAGTTCCAGCAAAAAACCGCGCAGCAATACTTCTGGAACTGGCCGCCAGTCTCGTGACGAGTCACGAACGAAACCGAGATGTTCATACAGCGCGTGCGCGCGAGTCATGGAGTCGGTCGAGTGGATGACCACGCGCGCCTTGTTTTCAGCCCTCGCGCGATCGATGCATGACTGCGCAAGCGCTCGGCCGACGCCCTGTCCGTGCGCGGCGGGAGCGACACCCAGCATGCGAAAACTCGCGGCCGTTGCGTCGTCGTGTTCTGCGAGCGGATGACTACAGTCGGGCACGAAGGTCACGCAGCCGAGTGGCGCCCCGTCTTGGGCGAACGCACCAATGACCGGCGCTATCGCGACTCGCGCTGCGACGTCCGCGAGAATCTGTTCGTAGTAGTCGCGCGGGGTCTGCGCGAGCGAGCGGTACGCTGCAACGACCACGCGACCAAACGCGGCAAGGTCATCGGTAGTTGAGAGCAATCGAACAATCACCGCTGCGAGGCTAGTGGAAAGCGTTGCGGTTTGCTGGAGACCACCGTCCGGGTTCGTAGGTATAGGCACCATCGCGAGTCTGCGCGTAGCTCGGTGCATTCCAACGTGAGCCTGGAGGAGGCGCTTCCCAGTGACCAGGAATCCACGCGTACGTCACGCCCGTCCAATGCCAGTAGCCAGTCACCCACGCCGCATCAGGTGAGGGCGCGGCAGGCTGATTTTCAGCCATGAGGCTGGGCGGGGGCGGACCACTGACGAGCACGCCACGAGCTGGGGCGCTCGTCACAGTCGGCGTGCATGCCGCCGCGAGAAACAAGAGGAGAACGCCAATCGAACGCATCGATCTCTTAAACGGCTCCGAACACTGCAAGCTTCCCCAAATCATGCATCCTGACGTGCCGTCACTTATCGTAGCATCTCGCGCATGCCTTTCGACTCCACCAAACTCGCAGCCGAGCTTGCGGCGCTGGATCCGGGTTTGCGCGCGACCATGAAGGCGTGCGGATTCGACGAAGCGCAGTTCATCGAGCAGGCGCGCTCGTTGACGACAGGTGATCCCAAGACGCGACGAACCCTGCGCAACCGAGTCAAAGGCGACGTGCGGGTGCCGAGCGCGAGTGATCTTCCTGTGTCGCCGACAGGTGCCGAAGAGGCAGGTCTGAGCGCGATCGGACTCGCGGCGATGAAGCGCGGCGCGCTCGCGTTCTGTGTGATGGCGGGCGGCATGGCGACGCGAATGGGTGGAGTCGTGAAAGCGCTCGTGC
>JAYVXK010000653.1:0-1565 GCA_043785265.1 Myxococcales bacterium
CCGCTCGAAGCGACCCCCGATTTTCCGCGCGCGCTCGTGTCGAGTGGCGTCGACGTGGTGTTCAACATCGCCGAGGGCATTCAGGGCAGAAACCGCGAAGCGCAAGTGCCGAGTCTCTGCGAGCTGATAGGTGTACCCTACACGGGATCGGATTCGGCCACGCTGTCGATCTGTCTCGACAAGGGTCTCTCGAAGCGTCTGCTCAAAGACGTCGACACTCCCGAGTTCCAAGTGCTCATCACCGGTCGCGAAAAGCTCCGGTCGTTTCGCTATCCCGTGATCGTGAAACCCAACGCAGAGGGCACGAGCAAAGGCATCACGCACAAGAGCGTATGCGACGACGAAAACGGCGTGCGCGAAGTGGCGCGCGAGATCATCGATCGCTACGGGCAGCCTGCGTTGGTCGAGGAGTACATCTTCGGGCGCGAGTTCACTGTTGGCTTGCTCGGCGACAAGCGACCACGCGTGCTCCCTCCGATGGAGGTCGTCTTTTTGAGTCCCAGCGAGCGGCCTGTCTACGACTACGCGTGCAAGCAAGATTGGCAAAAGCACGTGCGCTACGAAGTGCCTGCAAAATTGGACAAAGACGAGCTGCGAGCGATCGAACGGGTGAGTCGCTCGACTTATGTCGCGCTCGGTTGTCGCGATGTCGCGCGCGTGGACTTGCGCCTCACGTCCACGGGCAAAGTCTATGTCATCGAGGTCAACCCGCTGCCCGGCCTCACTCCCGACTACAGCGATCTCTGTCTCATCGCGAACGGTGCCTCGCTCGAATACCGTGCGCTCATCGGCGAAATCTTGAGCGGTGCGATCCGCAGGTGGCGCGACAAACAGGGTGAAGGCCCACGCGACGTCGAACCCGTAGCCATCGCCCAAAGCCCCGAGCCCGCAGCGACCAACTAATCGCACGTCTCAATCGAGCCCCAGAAGACGGTGCTTTCTTGCGCTGGCCACCTCGCCTAACCTGACCAATCACATGCGGACCACGCGCGTTGTCTCTCTCTGTTCGCTTCTCGCACTCGCCTCGGTCTCGTTGACGTCCGTCGCGTCTGCGCAGCAGTTGCCGTCAATCGATGCGCGCACCTGGCGACCGTCGGGGGATCCGCGCGCAGGCCTCGTGCTCGAGCCGACGACGACACAAGGGCCTGGTGTGCTCAATCTCGGCGCGTATGCAAACTACACGCTTTTCCCAGTGACGCTCCGCACCCCCGACAGTTCCAACGTGCAATCGCGACCCGTCGCTCATTTCGTCGGCATGGACTTGATCGCAGGAATTGGCCTCGGATCGCGTGCGGCGGTGGGCGTCACCATGCCGATCGCGCTCTTTCAAACAGGCGACGACAACCTGCCCTCGAAAGTCGCGGCGACTCCCGTGTCGACGACTGCGATGGGCGATCTCTCCCTCTTCGGCAAAGTGTCGATCCTGGACAACCCGAACGGCGGCTTCGGCATCGCCGCGATCGGAAATGTGAGCATCCCGACAGGAGACACCGCGAGCTTCCTCAGCGAAGGCGCGGCGACGGTGAGCTTGCGCGCACTCGTTGATTGGTCGCTCGTCGTCGCGG
>JAYVXK010000654.1:0-16435 GCA_043785265.1 Myxococcales bacterium
GAAGAGCACGACGACCAACACCACACTCGCGAAGCTCGTCGCGATGCCTGCACCGAAAGCGCCCATGCGAGGAGCGCCGATGCCGTGGATGCCGACGACTGCCAACGCGTCGTCTCCGCGGACCAGCAGATTGCAAAGACCAAAGTTGATGACGTTGGCGATCGCCGACCCGATCAACGCCGGTCGAGTGGAGCCATGCGCTTGAAGGAAAGTCTTGAGAGACAGAAACATCGAGAAGAGCAACAGCCCTGGTGCTTGTGCGAGCAAGAAGACACGCGCGCGTGCGATGACATCGGCATCCACGCCGAGTGCGCCGAGCGGCAATGTGAGTGCGAACGCCGCGGCCATCGCGGGTAGCCACACCAGCGCCAGGGTCTTGCTGGTGGCGACCAGGGAGGCCCACGCTCTGTCGGGTTGTCGCGCGCCGACGGCTTGAGAAGCCAGAGGTTCGAGCGCCATCGCGATCCCGATCGACATCGTCTGTGCCGCAAAACCGATGTTGCGACCGATGGACGCGCCCGCAAGTTCGACAGGGTCAACTCGGCCTAAAATGGCCGTATCGACGAGACCCATCGCCACGAGACCGAGCTGAGCGATCGCAATGGGCTGCGCGAGTCGCGCGATGCGACCGAGCTCTGACGAGGACGATTCCTCGTGCGTGTTCGCTGTCGCTGTCGCCATCATCGCGGTGTGTAGCAGGACGTTCGATGCTGCGTCGCTCTGACAATCGTGTGCAGCTGGGGTTGGTCAAGATGGTCGTGGGCGGTGCGTAGGTTGGATCGCGTCGTCCACCTACGAGGAATCGCCAGATGGCGGTTTCCGCCCAAGCGGAATGTTGGAAGGGTGTCATACGTCTAAGAAACAACATGATCGCGCATCGCCAAACGCCCACGCCTCAACCGCCGAGGAAAGCCGACGTTCAATTGCCAAGGTTGCCCAAGCAAATGACGGGGCTCGAGGACCTTGATCGTCCCGAACTGGACGATGACGGCTTCGGCGACCAAGAGCCAGACACGCTCCGCTCGCCCATCCCTGATTGGACGGACGAGAGCGGAGTGAAACAAGTCGGCCTGCCTGCACGCGCGGTCACCTGATCCGCAGGTCGCGATCAGCGACGGCGACGACGCAGTTTGCTCGCGAGCGCAACGATCGCGAGACCGAGTACCCCAAAGAAACTCTCAGTCGGTGCAGTCGACACGTTGCATCCGATGCCGCCACCCTCGAGGTTGCCGTCATCCGTGAGATTGCCAATGCCGCCTCCGTCGCCGTTGGAGCCACCGTCGCCGTTGGAGCCACCGTCGCCGCTGAAGCCGCCATCGCCGTTGGAGCCGCCATCGCCGTTGGATCCACCATCGCCGTTGGATCCGCCGTCACCCGTGCCACCGTCTGCTTTGGGATCGCACGTGTGTGTAACGAGATTGCACGACTGGTCGGCGGTGCAATCGTTGTCGGTCGTGCACTGCACGCACGCTTTCGTTTTCGGATCGCAGACCTTTCCATTGGGGCAATCGTTGGTGGTCAAGCACTGACCACACTCGTTCGTCGTGGTGTCGCACACGGCAAGATTGCTTGGGCAATCGCTCGCTGACACGCAGCCGCCGCACTTGTTGACTGGGATGTTGCAGCCAATCGGTGAGAAGCCTCCGTTGGGCGGAGTTGGCATCGTTCCGTTGGTGCCTGCGCTTGCGCCGCGCGCCAGACCCGCAGCAAGCCCTGGTGCTCCGGGGCTGACAACGAGTTTGCCAGCACAAGTTCCGCTCGCGGCTTGCACCATCACGACACCACCCGCGCCGCCGCCACCAGGGCCGAGCAGGCCGTTGCAGTTGCCACCGTCGCCACCGTTCGCGTGAATGGTGCCGCAATCAGCGACTGTCGCTGCGAAGACGACGATCGCGCCGCCCGCGCCACCGCCGCCGGCTGCATCGACCGTTGACGTCGCGGCCGACACTCCGTCTGCGCTGAGAGAGCCAGTGCCTGCAAGCGTGTGCGCCCGAATGAAGATCACTCCGCCGCCGTTGCCGCCGCCGCTGCCAAGCGACGTGCTCTCTTCACCCGCGCCGCCACCACCGCCGAGCGCAACGCGCGTGAGAGGTGAGTAGTCGAGAGGCGCGCCGCCCAGTCCGCCGACACTGCGACCATTGTCTGTTTGCGCGGAGAGTCCTCCCACACCACCTTGTCCGCCGTGACCACCACCACCGCCACCCGCGTTGTGGCAGTTGCCACCGCCGCCACCGGTCGCCTTGTTTCCGCGGCCGTAGGTCGCTGCTGCTGATCCACTGTTCGGTGAGTAAGACGCAGGCACGAGGCCCTCGCCTTTGTGCGTACCGCCTGCGCCCGCTCCACCGCCTGCGGTCGGTCCATCGAGCGCGGCGCAACCGACTGCGATCGCGTCGTTCTCGAGTGCGCCGCCGCGCATTCCCTCACTGTCTGTGCTGATCGCGCCATCGAGAGTGACTTTGCCAGTCGCCAAGAAAACGACGATGCCCCCTCGCGCACCATTCCATGGAGTTGCGGTGATGCTCGCGCCGGTCTTGATCGTGAGCGTCGTGTACTCGGGAACCTTCACGAGCTGCGTTGCTCCGCCGACATAACCACTCGCGCTCGCGATTGGATTGGTCAGTGTCACGACGTTGCTTGCCACCGATTTGACCCGCGCAAATTCGAACGATCCTGTCGCGAGTCCCGCAAGTGCGATTTTCGATTGATCTCCCGACGCCGGCGGAGAAGCAAGCGACGTGGGTTGCCAGACGAACACCAGATCATCGGGCGCGAACGAGCCCCCGTTGCCGACAGTAAGCGTCTTGTCGCCCGTCGCGACGTTCGCTGTGATCGACTCGTACGAGTTCACGACCGTGTTGGCTAGCGTGACGGTACCTGCGCCCGAGTGACCGCTGCCGAGGCCGAACGTATCGGCCTCTGCGCGCGCTGGATGTTGATAAGAGACAGCGCTCGCCACCAGAGCGGATGCGCATGCAAAGCGAAGGAAGGTTTTCATTTGGTCTCCTCGTCGATGTGAAACTCGACCCGTCGGTTCTCTCTGCGTCCATCTTCGGTGTCATTGCGCGCGATGGGCTTGTCTTGTCCGAAGCCCACCGACGTGAGGTGAGTCGCGTCGACCCCATGGGCGACGAGCCACTTGACGACAGACGCGGCGCGGCTTGCGCTCAAGGTTTGGTTGTAGGGCGCGGCACCGCGGTTGTCGGTATGACCTTCGACGCGCAGCTTCTTGATCTCTGGGTGGTCGTTGATGACCTTGAGCACAGCCTGCAGAACTTCTTCGCTGTCTTTGCCAGGAAGTATCTGCGCGCTCGCGGTTTTGAACTTCACCTGATCGAGGATCTTGATCTGACCGTTTTGCACGAAGGCTTTCGGGCACCCGTTCTTCTTTGGATCAGGATCGGGTTTGCCTGGTTCGTCAGGGCAGGCGTCGACTTCGTTCAGCACGCCGTCGTTGTCTCTGTCGGCGGGGCAACCGTTGAATTTCGGATTGGTCGACTTGATGCCCGCGATGTCGGGGCACGCGTCGTCCGCATCGGGCACACCATCGTTGTCCTTGTCAGGTGGGCAACCGTTCTTCTTCGGATCGTCTGATTTTACGCCTGGAACGTCGATGCAAGCGTCGTCCTTGTCGTAGACGCCGTCGCCATCTTTGTCGGGTGGGCAGCCGTTCTTTTTGGGGTCGTCTGACTTTACGCCTGGCACATCGATGCAAGCGTCGTCCTTGTCGAAGATGCCGTCCCTGTCTTGGTCTGCCGGCGGACATCCGTTGGTCTTTGGATCATTGGTTCTGACACCAGGCGTTGTCTTGCACGCGTCTTCGGTGTCGTTGATGCCATCGCCGTCCGTGTCGATGGGCGCAACGACAGGCGGCGGTCCGTTGTCGAACGCAGGCGCCCACTCGAACGACAACAGCGTACGCACCAATGGAGCGCCAAAGCCACGCGTGAGACCTGCTCCGACACCCGCGCCGATCAAAAAATCGCCCGCGTGCACGTGTATGCCCATGATGCCTTCGAGAGGCGTGGCTTGCTTCGAGAACGCCGCGCCGTCGGTCACTACCGTGCTGCCAAAAAACTCGGGACCGATGAGCAACTTGCGATCGAGCGCTCGCACGCCGAGGCTGATCGCGTAGTTGAACTCGCTACCGATCGGGCTGCCCGCGTACGATTGGCCGAGTCCGCGATATTGAAATCCCAAACGCGCCGCATACGCGACAGGACCGAGATCTCCCGCGACTTGTACACGCGGCAACACGCGCACACTGCCGTCGCTCATGTAGCTCGATCGATCGCCTGTTGGCAGAGCGGCTTGAGCGCCGATCGCGACGGTGAAGGGATCGCCGTGCACGCCATAGACGCGCAGATCGACACCCAGTCGCAAGTCGCCGAGTGCTTGATCATTGCTCGGAGCGTTGAACACCTGACCGCGCACTGCACCTTGATGACCATCCGCGAAAAGTTGAAACGGCATGTCGACGCCAAAACGAACACGATCGACCAACGCGATGCTCGCCCCCGCGTGCATGATGAGCTGGTTGCGTACGATCGACGCCCGCACGGTGTCGTCTGGGTTGTAGACGACGAGCGATCGGTAGTTGTAGTCGCCCGTCACTCCGACCGCAGGAAACACGCTGATTTTGTTTCCGCTCGCGTCGCGCTTGCTGCGCAGATCGAGCGAGTCGAGTGAAAACCAATCACTGCCGCGCTCTGCTGGCTCGAAGCGATTGACGACGAAACCAGTCTGCTGCGCGCGCGCTTGTCGCACGGCGCCTGGGGCGATCAACACGACCATCCCCGTGAAGAGTGTTGCCATAAGAACTCGGGTCCGCATCAGGAAGAACCTCTGGGTAAGGGTGAAGAAGAAATGAGCAAACTATCACAATAGGGATAGTTTGCGCGCCGTCGGACGAATAGTCCAGCGCGAACGCTCAAACGCGAGCAGCGTGAGCGGGCCGCGGCGTGCAAGAGAAACCAGTGCACTCGGGCTCGAACTCCGCGAGGCGTGACGCTGCGATGAGCACCGCCTCGGGGTTGTTGTCGATCAGTACAAAGCCGCGATCGTGTCGGGCTGCTGCGTCGCCTGTCGTGCCGCTGCCCGCGAAGAAGTCGAGCACCACATCAGAGGGTCGAGAGTGGACCTTGATCAACCGGCTCAAGATCCCGCGCGGCTTTTGCGTTGGGTAGCCAGTCTTTTCGTGGCCGTTCGTTGGGACGATGGTATGCCACCACACGTCGGTGGGCGTCTTTCCGCGCGCGGCTTTCTCGGGTCCGACGAGGTCGGGCGCCATGTACGGGATGCGATCGATCTCGTCGAAGTTGAAGACGTAGTCGTCGGGGTTCATCGCGTACCAGAGAATCGTGTCGTGCTTGGCGGGCCAGCGGTTCTTGGGGCGGCCGCCGTAGTCGTAGGCCCAGATGATTTCGTTCATGAAGTGATCGCGCCCGAGCAAACGGTCGAGCGCGACCTTGATGTAGTGGACCTCGCGGTAGTCCAAATGGACAAAGAGCGATCCGTCATGCGTCAGGCAGCGAAGAGAGGCCTCGATGCGCGGCATGAGGAAGCGCTCGAAGTCATCGAAGTCATCCTCGTAAGATCCGCTCGCGACCTTTTCGACATCGTAGCGACGCCCGCCAAAGCCACGACGAAGTCCGGCTCCGTTGGTGGTCACGCGAATGCGATCGCGCTTCTGAACCTTGCCGGTGTTGAACGGCGGATCGATGTAGATCGCTCGAGCAAACTCCGCCGGCAGTGTTGGGAGCACGAGGGCGTTGTCACCCAGGATGATCTTCCGCATCGCCCCCCACAGGCTATCGTGTCGCGCGCTCGATGGAAAGGCCGGCGTGGCCCCAAACACACGCGAAACCGCTCGCGGGCAGTGTGATGCCTCGCTGCATCACACTGGGCGCGACTGAGGCTTCGAAGCCGCAATTTCGCTGGGTCTCATGATATGACGGTCGAATGCAGCGTGGAGACGCGCCGAACACCCTGCCGCAATTTTCGTCGACGGTCGCGGCGCCGCGGATCGAGTTGCTCGTGGAGCGGGAGGCGGGGGCCGAGGCATCGCGCGTCGTCGTCATCGACGGAGACGAGCTCCGAATTGGGTCTCATCCGTCGAACGATCTCGTCATCAGCGACCCTAGGGTCTCGCGGTTTCATTGCCGGGTCGCGAGACAAAGCGGCGCGTGGCGATTGACCGACAGCTCGCTCAACGGAATTCGTCTCAACGGCGTGACGGTCCGCGACGCTGATTTGCCTATGCCCGAGTGTCGTGTCGAGCTCGGTGAGTCGCGTTTTCGCGCACGTGAACTCGTCGCGTCTGGCGAGATTCCGGTGCTCGTGCGTGCAAGCTTTGGCAGCCTCTACGGCAAGTCGCTTGCGATGCGGAAGCTCTTCGCCGTACTCGAGCGTGTCGCCCAGAGCGACGCGAACGTCCTCATCGAAGGCGAGAGCGGCACCGGCAAAGAGCTGGTCGCGACCGAAATCGTCAAACGCGGACCGCGCGTCGACAAGCCATTTGTCGTCGTCGACTGCAGCGCGATGTCTCCGAGTCTGATCGAGAGTCAGCTCTTCGGGCACGCAAGAGGCGCATTTACAGGTGCAGAACGCGAAAGGCCGGGCGCGTTCGAGGTCGCGAGCGGCGGCACGTGTTCCTCGATGAGGTCGGCGAGCTCCCTCTCGACATGCAGCCCAAGTTGTTGCGCGTGCTCGAGTCGCGCGAGGTCTGTCGGCTAGGCGAAACGCGCACACGACCTGTCGACGTGCGCGTCGTAGCGGCGACCAATCGCGAACTCGAACGCGAGATGAACCAGCGTCGATTCCGCGAAGACCTGTATTTCCGCCTCGCGGTCGTCACTGTGCGCGTGCCGCCACTGCGCGCCCACCTCGAAGACATTCCACTGCTCGTGCCCGTCTTGCTCGAGTCCATCAATGCAGGGTCGTCGTCGTCGCTCTTCACGCCGCAGGTCATCGAAGAGCTGGGTCAGTACACGTGGCCTGGCAACGTACGCGAGCTGCGCAACTACATCGAACGTGCCGCGGTCTTGCAGAGCACGACTCCGATGAAGCGGGCGGCAGAGGTCGACGACGATGCACCTGGCACCGAATCGATGATGGTCGATCTCGAGCTTCCGTTTCGCCTCGCAAAAGAGCGCGTCATCGCCACTTTCGAGAAGGCGTATCTCTCCGCGCTGCTTGCGTGGGCACAGGGAAACGTGAGCCGCGCGGCACGGCGCGCTGGCATGGATCGAATGAATCTCCACAGGCTCATCAGTCGCTATGCCATTCGCTCCGCGGCCCCGTTTCGCGAGTGATGGCGTGCGGCTTGCTCAGGAGTAGAAGCTGATGCGTCTGTCGCTTCGAACCAAGTGGATGCTCGCGCTGCTCTTTGTCGGCGCGATTCCACTGCTTTTGCTAGCCACGCTCGGGCAACGCATTCAGCGGCACGAACTCGAAGAAAACGAGCGAGCGCTCGAGAGTGCAGTCGTCGATGAGGCCTCCGAGAACGTCAGCGTCGCGCTCGACGATCTCGAAGCAGCCACTCGTGATGTGGGTCGCGCGATCGTTGATCCTAGCCTTCAGGAGGACGTACGCATCGCGCTTGCAAAACGCGTCGTCGCGCGCGCACGCGGTCTGGACTACGTGGCCATCTACGACGCCGACGGTAACTTCGTCGATGCGATCGCCACGGGCGAAGACCGCACGAACGTCGGGGCGCCGCAAAAGCTCGATCTGCACGTCGTCGGTGATGGCGCAAAATCGTTGCCTCTCACGTTTGGCGCGCACGGTGCAGACGTCTTCTGGGTCGAGCGAATGATCACGAACGAAACACTCAAGGGCTACACACTCGGTCGTGCAGATCCCACCAAGCTCGATGCGCGAATCACAGCGCTCTCTCAAGCGCGATTCGCTCGTGGAGATCGACTCGTGCTCGTCGATCGCGACCTCCGACGCATCGCAGGCGGCACTGTCGCGCCTGGCGCCAAGGTGCCGGAGCTCGCGGGTTTTGGAGACGCACTCGCGAGCGAGGGCGTGACAAAAACGTTTCCGTTCATCGATGCGTCTGGCACCCCCATGGTCGGCACTCCGCTCGGTCCCGAGGCGCGGAATTGGCGTGTTCGTTTCGCGGCCAGAATCAGAGGCTTTTGCGGCGCTCGGGCAAGCTCGTCTCGCGCTGGTGTGGTCGTCGCTCGGCACCGTGGCGCTCGCGCTCTTGCTCGGAGTCTGGCTCTCGCGACGGAGCACGCGACCGATCCTCATGTTGGTCGATCTGACCAAGCGTTACGCCAAGCGCGAGTTCACGGCGCGCGCAGGCATCACGACAGGTGACGAGATCGAAGAACTCGGCAGTTCGATGGAGGGCATGGCTGGCAGTCTGAAAGTCAGCGAAGACGAGATCGCGCGACGGGCCGCCGTTGAGAACAGCCTCTCGCGCTACATGCCAGAAGGGGTCGCACGCTCGATCGCCAGTGGCCAGAGTTCACTCGCGTTGGGTGGTCAGCGGCGCGACGTGAGCGTCGTGTTCGCAGACGTCGCAAGTTTCACCAAGTTCGCCGAAAGCGCGCCCCCCGAGCAAGTGGTCGCGTTCTTGAACGAGTTGTTCACGGTGCTCTCCGAGGTTGTCTTTCGTCACAAGGGCATGGTCGACAAGTTCATGGGCGACGCTGTCATGGCCGTGTTTGGAGCGACCGACGACAAGGACCACGTGCTGCGCGCGATGCGGTGCGCCGAAGACATGCAGCGCTTCGTCGAGGCGAGCGCGCCCGCTTGGAAAGAGACGTACGGCTTCGACGTGACCCTCGGCATCGGCGTCGCGACCGGACAAGCGATCGTGGGCAATCTCGGAAGCGAGAGCCGCATGGAATACACGGCCATCGGCGACATGGTCAATGTCGCGTCTCGACTCGAAGCGCTCGCGCGGCCCGGACAAACACTCGCCACCGCCGACGTGGTCAAGCGCACGGGCGACGCGTTCGTGTTTCGATCCCTCGGCGAGCATCCGTTGCGCGGCAAAAAGCAGTCGGTCGAGATCTTCGACTTGAGGAGCGACGAATGAGCGACATCGAAAATGCAGCGACGGCTGGCGGTGCGTGTCCCTCGTGTGGTCAGCCTTTGGATGTCGATCAATGCGCGGCATGCGGCTACGAAAAGAACGATCCGCGCGTTGGCCTGGTGCTCGCGGACAAATATCGCATCGACTTTCTGCTTGGTAAGGGGGGCATGGGGCGGGTGTACGCCGCGCAGCATCTCGCGTTGCACGCGCAAGTCGCCGTGAAGTTTCTCTCGGGCAAGTGGACCCAAAACTCCGTGATTCGAGCCCGATTTCGTCGCGAGGCCCTCGCGCTTGCGCGCCTTCGACACCCAGGTGTCGTGAGCGTGCTCGACTTTGGTGAGCACGGCGAAGAGCTCTACATGGTGATGGAGCTCGTCGCAGGAAACTCGCTCGACGTGCAGCTCGCGCTACCCACGCCGATGGGCTTGCCCGCAGTCGGCAGCATATTCGATCAGATTCTCGTCGTCCTCGAAGCCGCGCATCGGGAGAACATCGTTCACCGCGACATCAAACCGGACAACATCATGCTCGTCGCGTCGAACGATCGAGTGCCGCGCGTGAAGCTGCTCGACTTTGGCATCGCGCACGTGCCCATGGAGAACTCCGCGCAGAAGCTCACCGAAACGGGCATGATTCAGGGCACGCCGCTGTACATGTCTCCGGAGCAGTGCCGCGGCGTAGACGTGGGCGCTCCGAGCGATATCTATTCGCTCGGAGTGATCCTCTTCGAAGCTCTCGCTGGGGCTCCGCCTTTCGACGCAGAAGAAGCGACCGGTCTGATGGTGCAGCACATGTTCGTCGAGCCACCGCGAATCGCCGAAGTGGGTCGTCACGCGGAGGTCTCGATTGGACTCGAGCGCGTGGTACGCCGTGCGTTGGCCAAAAACCAAGAAGAGCGCCCGACCGCAGGCGAGATGCGCGATCAGCTGGCCTCCGCCATCAAGCAGACCGATCCCGATTCTCTCGCGGCGGCCGCAACAGCTGATCGTCAGGGGATGGCGCCGCTCTCTCGCGACGAGCGCGCGCTGACGGGGCCTGTATTGCCGCGTTCGGAGTCGTTGCCACGGGACGTCGTCGTGCAAGAGCAAGTCGTCGTGGCGCTGTGGATGCCACGCGGACAGCGCGCGCTGTCACTGCGCGACGCGCTCGCGGTCCACACGATTACCGCAAAAATTTGGATCGAGCCGGTGCCGCCTCCCACAGAGATCGATGGCAGCAAACTGAAAGCGATCCTGTTGCTCGCCGAACCAGACGGCGCGCCGCGCACACGCGCACTCCGCGACCTTCCGCGCTTTGCAGACATCGCAGTCCTTGTGATCGACGCACTCGACTCTGCGCAAACGGCCTCGGTGATACGCGCAGGCGCAAGCGATGTGACATTGGCAGCAGTCGGCGACGAAGAAGTGAACCGGAAACTGAGGCGATTGATCAAGAGAGGACGATGACGATGACGAAGTGGACCCTAGGACTCTCGCTCGTGACCGTACTCGCGGGCACCTCTGTTCACGCGCAGACGCCGGCGCTCGTCCCCTACACGATCGACAAAGACACTCGCTGCGACGATCTCGCATTGAAGCTCTGGGGTGATCGCAGCAAGTACACGCTCATCCACGCCAATAACCCGCAGCTCGGGCCTTCGCCGCACCTGTTGAAGGTCGGTCAGGTGCTGCACATTCCACCGCCCACGGTGGGAGCACCCGATGCGCATCTCGATCTCGTGCGCAATCAAGTGGCGATCGAGACCCCTGACACGCGTCCTGGCAAAGCCAACGATCCGTTGTTTCGTGGCAATCGCGTGGGCACCAAAGAGTCGTCGCTCGCAGAAGTTGGCTTTCGCGACGACACCAAGCTCTGGCTCGGCGAGCGCTCACTGGTCGTGATTTTGGGCGATTCGCGCAGTCAAGTCGGGCAGGGCGACGAAGCCACGCTGGTCAACGGGAGCTTGCGCGCGTTCATCGGACCTTCGAAGCGACCGCTCACGATCGGCAGTGCGTCGGCGACGGCGAGTGTTGGCGCTGGCGAAGCACAAGTGACACTCGATGCGACCAAGACGACGAGGCTCGCGCAATATCAAGGTACGAGCGCGATTGTTTCAGCAGGCAGGAGCACATCGCTGACGGGTGGGTTCGGGAGCAAGGCGATCGACAAGACTCCGCCGAGTCCACCCAAGCCACTTCCGCTTGGACCCACATGGGTGCATCAGTTTGCGTCCTTGTACGCCGCGCCCCAGTCAACGGTCGACGTCTTCGCTGAGTATGCAGAGACGAAAGGACCAGGAGATCCGATCGCTCAGTTTCACGTGCAGCTCGCCAGGGACGATGCATTTCACGATCTGGTCGTCGACACACGCGTGCCTGTGAGCGTCCTGCGACTCGACGCGAAGAACGTCGCGGCAGGTTCTTATTTTGCGCGAGTGAGCGCGATCGACAACGATCAATTCGAAGGGCCCTACGGAGTGTCGAGCGCAACCGAAGTCGTCCCGATCGAGGGTGACGCGGCACCACACGCCGCGCGCATTCCGATTCCCGTCGGTCGCTACAGCTGTTCGATCGATGGCGGAGCGTTTGCTCTGGTGAGCGCGCCGCTGGTCGTCAGTCGAACGCGAGCCCATAAAATTGCCTGTTCTACGGATCCATCCGGCGCCAATGCTTCCTCGTTCGACGTGACCGCCGAGGCGTTCGGCGCCAAAGTGGTCGACGCAGCCGTCACGCGCAAAGACGACACCTCGGGCACACTCACCTTCAAGCTGACCGACAGCGCTGGCGTTTCGGTGCCAGACGCGGCAGTCGCCATTCAAACCAAAGACGGCCTGGAGATGTCCGCGCCCGTATCGCTTGGCGACGGGCGCTACACGTCCGAGGTTCGCTGGAAACCCAAGGCAGTCGAGCTGTCTGTGATCATCGACGTCAACGATCTCGAGACCGCGCCCACGGGCTCGGTCCCGCTGCCCGTCGAAGCCGCGCCCCCGAAGCCCGCGGATCCAAGGTTGCGAGGCGAGCTCGCGGTCGCGTTCGATGGCGCGGTCATCAACGACACACTCGCCAGCGGGGATCTCGGCGCGTCGTTCGGCTTCGGCATCGCGATGCCGCTCGGCAAGAGCACGTTCGCGATTGGCGTTCGCGGGAGCTACGCGCGAATGGTGGCGGCACAGAATGATCGCGACGTGATCGAGGCCGCCATCCCGCTCACTCTACGGCTGGGATCTGCGCGATTGCGACCGACGTTGATGCTCGCGCCCTTGATCGCTCGCACGGGTGCAGGCGGTCGAAGCGAAGCGCTCCTCTTGGGTGGCGAAGCGCGCCTTGGTGCGGATCTCGCTGCGGGGGACGGCGCGTTCTACATCAATGTTGGTCCACGCATTACCAACTCGGTCACCACTCCAGAAGGCCATGTGAGCCTCACGGGCTTGGCCGCCTCGCTCGGTTATCGCCTCTCGTTTTGAGCGGCCTTTAGATCTAAGAACCTAAGAGCATAACCTTAGGTATCGACCCTGCTAAGGATTGGGCGGAGTAGTCTTGTCGATCGCCGGACGGTCGCGCAGACACTTGGTCAACGCGGGCTCTAGACCCACCATTTGCTTGGGCAAGCGCGGCCGACCCATGACGGGTGCACCCATACGCGACCAATCCACGTTCTGATCGGCATAAGAGAGCCACACGAAGAGCGCGCGTCCGCGAATGTTCGCAAACGGTACGCCGCCGCCTGCGCCGCCGTACCACATGCGCGAGTCGTGGCTGTTGTTGCGGTTGTCGCCCATGACATAAACCTCACCGGGCTTGACCAAGAACGGACCTTGATACTCCGCGTAGCCTCCGCTCGAGCGATCGAAGAGAGTCAGGTACGCCTCGTCCTCGAGGAACTCCACGTAGAGATCGCCCTCGTGATGGGAGATGAGCGCGTCGGGTTCGTCGTACGAGTACACGCCAACGTAACAGTGAGGGACTTCCCAGCCGTTGATCCAAGGATGGCCATTTTTGGCCTCGAGCTTGTCGCCTGGCTTGGCGATGACGCGTTTGATGAAGTCCTGCTCCATCTTCTCGGGATATTGAAACACCATCACGTCGCCACGATCGGGCGGCATCTTCGTCCACAGTCGCGTGTGCGTGAACGGGATGGCAGGACCGTAGCTGAGCTTGTTGACGAAGATGTGATCGCCGACCTGCAGCGTGGGGATCATCGAGCCGCTCGGGATCTTGAACGCCTCGACGACGAACGTGCGCAACGCTAGCGCCACACCCACTGCGACGAAGATCGACTCCGCGTATTCGCGCATTTCGCTTTTTCGCCAACGGCCGAGACGGACGTCGACTTCGCCATCGGCCTTGACCAGCGCGTCGACGAAGGACTCGCTCTCGAAGGGCATGCGCTGCATCGTCTCGCGCAGGGCGTCGAGGTCGTCTTTTAGTTTGTCGCGCTCTTTGCTCGTGAGATCACGCGTGACCGCGCGCGAATGCGTCGCGAGGATCATGTCGGCTTCGTCGAGCAAGGCTGCAGCGCGTTCGTACGGGCCGCGCATGTCTTCGGGGACGTCCTCGCGCAGAGGCGGATACGCAAAGCTCGCGAGCGGCAGACGCTTGCGCACAAAACCGATCGCGACATTCATCAGGGCGAACGCACCAATGCCGACCGGCACCGGCTGCTCGCGCACGAACGATTCGAGCCACCCAAACAAACCTCCGGGTTCGACGCCCGAAGGAGGAGTCAGTCCCCACACGAACATGCACGCGAAGACAAAAGGCACCGCACCAAACCACGTCGCCCAAAACACCACCCGCGCCACCCGCGCCCCGAACGATGTTTGCGGCTTGGGAATCTCACCCTTCTTGGGAGCCTGATTTTTGCGATAAGGGCCAGCTTCTTCCGTGTCTGGCTCGCTGCTCTTCTTCGCCTTTTTCTTCTTCGGTTTTTCGTCGGCCTTGGCAGCGACTGCGACCGCAGGCTCGTCGGCCTTGTCGGCCTCAGCCTCAGTCTCGTCAGTCTTCTTGACGTCGTCGTTGGTGTCCTTCGACACAGCCGAATCGTCATGCTCCGTAGACTTCTCTTTGGGAGCGTCAGTCACGTTCGCTTCTTCTTTTTCTTCTGCGATGGCCAAGACGTTGCTCTTCTAGCGCATCCCGAGAACTAACTCACGCGGCTTGTTTTACGAGCGATCGCGACTCACCGCGCGACGCTAATCGCCGAGTTGGACGACGTAGCTGATGACGGCGGCGCGGTCGTCGAGGGGATTGTTGGGTGGCGCGACCTGGCCTGCAGTGGCTGTGTTGTCGAGCACCATGTAATAAGTGCCAGGGGGCACAGGCAGCGTGCGTGCGTAAGGCATCCCCGCTTGCATCACGTCGCCAACGAACGGCGCGCCCGCGAGCGGACCCGATTGCGGGTAGTTGAAGTAGTAACCGAGAGACGCCTCGGCTTCGTCCTTCCGCATGAACAAAACATCGACGGCTTGTATTCCGTCGAGCGTGCCCGTGACGTAAAGCGAGCGCCCCGAGTCTTCCACCACGATCGGTCCCACGAAGTCGCGCTGGTTCTGATGGACCTCGACGCGCAAGTTTTCGTAGCTAATTTTGCTCGATCCGTGCACGTCGAATGGATGCAACGGACGCTGCCCTTTGGCGATCGTGCCGAGCGCGAAGTCTGCGCTGCCATCATTGTCGCGAATGACCGTGAAGCCCTTTTGCAATTCGTTGCCGACGAGTTGTCGTCCAAAATTGTCGGCGACAGGACTCAGCGAATTGAGAAAGTTAGCGACCGCTTGCTCGATCACGATCGTTTGAAAGTTGCTCGACTGAACTGCGCGCGTGCGAAAGTACGCGTACATCGTGGACCCATCCATGATGAAGTCTTCGTCGTAGACGACCTGGCCATTCATGTTGAAGCTGAGCTTCTTGGAGAGGTTGGTCCATGCGTAACCGCGACCGCCAAAGGTGACGAACAAGTCCCCGTTGTCGAGCTGCTTGCTCGTGCACGACTGCGGAAAGAACCTGCCAATCACGGGCTGATCGTCGTTGAGTTTGAGCGGCGCCGATCGCTTGACCATCTCGCTGCAAAACTTGGAGAGACCAAACGCGAGCACGTCACGTCGGAGCGTTCGGTTGGTAGGGTCGTTGATCGGTCCCGAAATGATTCCGAGACTGTTCTGCGCGCACGAAGCGCAGCCTGAACCAAACGAAAGCAGCACGCTGACGGCGGCGATTGATGCGATGAGAGGAGATTTCACGAGCACGCAAGATAGCAGGATATCCTCGCCGTATGAGCAAAGGCGGCAAGGCGTGTGTGTTGGGGGCAGGCGCTTGGGGGACGGCTCTCGCAAAGGTGCTCGCCGAAAAAAATGACGAGGTCGTGATCTGGGGGCGCAATCAAGAAGTCGCCACGCAGATCAACGAACGACGCGAGAACGCGCGATACCTGCCAGGCGCAAAGTTACCCGCGACTCTGCGCGCGACCACCGACATGGTGGCGGCGCTCGAGGGATCATCGCTCGTGTTGTTCGTCCCGCCCAGTCACGCGATGCGCGAAGTCGCCAAACTTGCCTCGCCATTCATTCCGCAGGGCACCCTCGTCGTGAGCGCGACCAAAGGCATCGAGAACGATTCGCTCATGTTCATGGACGAAGTGCTCGCCGAGGAGTTGCCCAAACACGCGCGCGATCACGTCGCGTTCTTGAGCGGACCGAGCTTCGCAAAGGAACTCGCTGCGCAGTTTCCGACCGCGGTCGTCATCGCTTCTGCGAACGCGATGGTCTGCGATCAGGTCATGCGTGCGTTTCACACTCCGTATCTGCGAACGTATGCGAGCAATGACGTGATTGGTGTGGAGTGCGGTGGCGCGATGAAAAATGTCATCGCCATTGCCGCGGGTGTGCTCGACGGTCTCGGTCTCGGCTACAACACGCGGGCTGCGCTCATCACGCGCGGGCTCGCTGAAGTGGCGCGTTTGTCGGCCGCTCGTGGTGGTTCACCTCTGACGCTCGCGGGGCTCGCAGGAATGGGCGACCTCGTTTTGACATGCACCGGAGAGTTGTCGCGCAATCGCACGGTGGGTGTGGAGCTCGGTCGCGGCAAGAAGCTGCCAGAAGTGCTCGCGTCGCTAGGACATGTGGCAGAAGGCGTGAAGACCGCCAAGAGTGCATACGACCTGGCGAAGAAGCTGAAGGTGGAGATGCCGATCACCAGTGAGGTTTATGCAGTGCTCTATGAGGACAAGAGCGCCGAGCGCGCGGTCATCGATCTGATGGCGAGAGAGCTAGGGCCTGAGTTTGATTTGCCCAAAGGCGTGGGAAGAGGCACCCGCGACTGAAGGGTAGTGGCACGGTGGCGGACGAGCACCACCCTTGCTCGTGGTAGAAGGGGGCACCCGCGACGGAGGGGTAGTGGCACGGTGGCGGAC
>JAYVXK010000655.1:0-1563 GCA_043785265.1 Myxococcales bacterium
GATGAAATCCTGCAGTGATTGCGGAAAAAATGAGTCATGCACGCGCCTCCAGTCGACAAGCAATGTCAGCGGCGCGAAGCGCTGATCACGAAAAAGCGACAAAGAAAAGTCCTGCCAGACTGCAGAGCGCTTCGCTTGCTCGGTTGCGGCGGCTAGTCTCGGTGAGGTGTGGGCCTCCGCGAGAGCGATGCATTTCTCTTTGGTTGGAGGAGTCGTTGGCGTCGTTGGCGTGGCCGCGATCGGACTTGCCGACACGACCGTGCCCATTCACGTCGAGTACTCGGGCAGCGCGGGATGCACCGACGGACTCGTGTTTGGTGAGCAACTTCGTTCACGCGCGCAAGTTCGATTCGTTCGCGAGGCAGACGCAACCAGCACGCTGATCGTGCACGTCACGCGCGCTGGTAAACGCGTGATGGGCCGCTTGGTGGTGCGAGACGCGAACCATCGGGAGACCGAGCGCAACGTGGCCGGCGACTCATGCGAAGAAGTCGTCTCTGGACTCGCGCTCGTGTCAGCGATTGCTTTGGGCTTCACGCCGACCGCAGAAACAGCAGACGCGCAAGCCGACGTGATCGAGAGCGACGCAGTCGATGTCGCTGTGATGGCGCCTGATGCGATCACGCATGTCGAGGTCGAACTCGAGCCGCGCGATGCTGCACTGGCAGAAGCCGCAGTCGTCGAACCAAGACCGTCGTGGTCGGTGTCGTTGGGGGCAGAAGCAGAACTCCTCTCCGACGTCTCACCCAAGCTGTCGTTCGCGGTCCCTCTCTACATCGAAGTCGCGCGCGCGATCGGCGGGTCGTTTGGCTTGGCGACGAGACTTCGCTTTGCGCGATCGAGCAATGTATCGGGAGGTTCGTTCACGTGGACCGCCGGGGGCGTCGATCTCTGTCCTCTCGTGTGGTCCCCGCGCCCGTTCGGCGTCGATTTTTGTGCGCGCACCCAGTTTGGTGTGATGGACGCTTTTGCGGTCAATGTGGCGGCCTCACGCGACACGACACGAGCGTGGTTGAGCATCGGGCCCGTGGCGAGCATGCGCTTGTACGTGGTCGGTCCTGCCTATCTGCACCTCGAAGGGGCTCTGGATGTTCCGCTCATACGAGATCGCTTCTTCGCGGAACCCAACACGACTCTCTTTTTGGCCCCTAATTTTGGCTGGACTGCGGCGCTTGGCGCTGGTGCGACGATTTGGTGATCAGCACGTGACCACTCGGACATATCCACTCGCAGCGCTATGATGGAGTGGATGTCGACCAACGCAGGGAATCGAGGACGAGAAGGATCTTCCGCGTCGCACCCTGCACTCACAGCCGAGGCGTTGGCAGCACTCGAGCGAACAGAAGCTGCGCCGCCGCAGAGCGGGCAGACTCGCAGTGTCGAAGCAGATGCCCGGCTTCGTGCGATGGCCGATGCTCATTACGAATTCATCTGGCGCTGGTTGCGCGGTCTCGGCGTGCCAGCGGCGGGCATCGACGACGCCACACAACAAGTGTTTTGGATCGCCGCGCAAAAACTGGATGTGATCGAAGCAGGCAGTGAGCGATCTTTTTTGATGTCGAC
>JAYVXK010000656.1:0-5378 GCA_043785265.1 Myxococcales bacterium
GGAGGACGAGAAGGCTATTGCACGAACGCGACGATTGCTTTTGCGAGCTCTTCGCCTGCGTCTTCCTGGATGAAGTGGCCCGCGTTTTTCAGGGTTTGATGCGGCTGGCCTAGCGCGCCTGGGATCGCAGCTTGGAGCAGTTTGTCGGCGCCGTGCGTGATCGGATCACTGTCACCAAAGAGCGTGAGCATGGGTTTGTCCCACCTGCCCAGCACCTCCCATGCGGCGCGATTGGGAGCGCTCGCCGGATCGCTCGGACCGGAAGGCACGAGCATAGGAAATTGTCGCGCGCCCGCTTTATAGGTTTCATCTGGGAAGGGCGCTTCGTACCCGCGCACGATCTCGTCGCTGATAGGCCGCGCACTCGCACTCTTGATGATCGTGCCAATGGGGAACTCTGGAACAGTCTGAGAGAAGGTCTGCCAGGCGAAGAAAGGTTCTGGAAGTCGTTGGTCGCCGGTGGGCAAGAACGTGTTCGATGCGATGACACGGGCGAAGCGGTCGCCAAGTTCGGCCACGAGCCGCAAGCCGATGAGACCGCCCCAGTCTTGGCAAAAGAGCGTGACGTCATGCAGGTCGAGTGAGGTGAGGACGTCGGCCGTCCAGTCGATGTGTCGTTGATAGGTATAGTCAGTCCGTTCGCTCGGCTTGTCCGATCTACCAAAGCCAATGAGATCGGGAGCGATCACGCGAAGACCTGCCTGCGTGAGCGGCGTGACCATCTTGCGATAGAGATAGCTCCAGGTGGGCTCACCATGAAGCAAGAGCACCACAGGTCCGTCCTTGGGCCCCTCCTCTACATAATGAATGCGAAGTCCGTCGCGAGTACTCAGGTAGTGAGGAGCAAAAGAATACCCGACGAGGCCATTGAAACGTTCATCGGGGGTACGCAACACACTCATGCTTTTTTGACTCCCAGTGCCTCGAGTTCGCTTCGTCCTCGGCCAAAGGCCTCGGGTGTCGCGTCTTCGTGCCGAGTCCTCGCCCTTTCGGGCTCCGGACTTGGCGTGCTCAGTTCACGCGTCATCTCGATCATCGTCCGCCGAAAGCCCATCGTCTCGAAAAATTTCTGTGCGGCGACATTCTTGGCTGCGGTCGACAGCACCACACGCGGCGCACCCAACTCGGTCAATCGCGCGATCATGGCTGAAAGCAGCACTCGGGCGACACCAAAGCGACGCGCGCTCTCGATGACCAAGATGTCATGCAGGGCTCCACATGCTTCGCGCAGCGCCATCCAATCACGCTCCTCGAGCGCACCGTACGCGTAGCCCACGATCTGACCATCCATCTCCGCGACGAGCACCACCGCGTCGTCTTTGGTGGCTTGTCGTCCGAGCCAGTTTCCATAACCTGCTTCGATGGGCTCTTTGATCATGAACCGTTCGGGATCGAGCGCATGATGCATTCGCACCAGAGTCGCCGCCATGCTGCCAAGCGAAGTGACGTCCTCCGCGCGCGCTGCACGAACCGCAATCACCACTGTCCCTGACTGGGCATCGAGCTCCAGGGTTCTTTTTGGGGGAGTGCGTCGCCCTTTTGCAACAGCTCGATCGAATGACCGTCGGGCGATTTCACGAAGGCCATGCGACCATCGCGCGGCGGTCGCAAGATCGTGATGCCTGCCGCCTGCAAACTCTCGCACTTGGCGTAGATGTCGCTCACCTGAAACGCGAGATGACCAAAAAATCGCCCCTCGGGATACGCCTCTTTCTGATCCCAATTGTAGGTGAGTTCGATCTCGGCAGTGTCGGTCGCGTCGTCTGCGCGAACGAACACGAGCGTAAAGCGCCCCTGCTCACTCTCGTGTCGACGCGTCTCCCGAAGCCCAAGCGCAGAGAAAAACGCGAGCGCCGCATCGAGGTCACGCACGCGCAGCATGGTGTGAAGAAAACGCATCGGCGGAGGCTAATTCGTCGACTGCGGGCGCGCTAGGGAGACGGGAGCGGGGGACGGGGACGGGAACGGCGACGGCGACGGCGACCGGGACGGGAACGGCGACGGCGATGGGGACGGGAACGGAGCGGGGACAGCGGCATTAGCCGCTAAACGCGAATCTGCGTGCGCGGGGAGATTTCCCCCCGTCTTCGCGTAGACTCTTTCGCACAACGGCCCGTATTGGCTCGTACAGATGGAAGGCACTGCAATCATGATGGCCAAAGAGAAGATCGAAAAGCTCACGAACGCTTGGTACGGCTTTGACCTTTTTTATTCGGTCATTGGGTTCGTGTTCATCAGCGGCATCGGCATCTTCTCTGCGGTTGGATCGTTGATCGGTCTCGCGATCAGCTTGCTCATCACCTTTTGGATCGGTCGGTCGTTGATCAAAAAGTCGTCGATGACGCGCACGATTCTCATCGTGTTCTCCGCGCTCTTGATGGTGCTGGGTGTGCTTGGTACGGGGCGCTTGGTGTGGGCGTTCGCGTCCGAGTGGTCGCTTTCGCTGCTTGGTTACGCCGCGCTTTCAGTGATCAACGTCTATATGTATGCGCGCTCGATCAACACGCTGACCGACAAGAGCGTCCGCGCTTACTTCGCCTGAACTGCTCAGAACTGAACGCCACCATTTGGGGGTGGCGGAGCGAGCGGTGGTGAGGGCGGCTGCACAGGCTGTCCAGGTCCAGCTGGGAGCGCTGCGGGTGCCGTAAGGTTCCATTGCGTCGTCGATCCGGGCGTATGCTCTGGACGAGCGACGATGGTCATGATGATGCCTGCGACCAACGCGATGCCGCCGCTGATCAGCATGCCTTCGCCGACATTATGAAAAGTGTCTTTGGTGTCTTGGTTGCGAGAGGCCCCCGCGAACACATAAGGCATCCACGAAAACGCGAGCGCCACGACCCCGAGGCTCGCGCTCACAACGCCGACCTTCCACACGGGCGAGATGTACGTGTTGCCCATCGCGTAGCGAACGACTCTCGTGGAGTCGCCCACGCGAACATTGGTGCTCTCTTGACCCGTTCCAAAGATGATCTCGTGGTCCCCTTTGGTGAGATCAGCGACGCATGGTGTGTCGCCGCAAACGGGTCGCGTCGTGATGCTCGCCATGGAGCTTCTGCGTCCGTTGACCAAACCAAACCCGTGCGTCTCACTCATGACCTCGAGCACGCGGGTGTGTTCGCCATTCGCGTCGATGATGACCCGTGATTGATCAGGCAACGGAGCGGAAGTCGGCATGTCTTCCACTACCGGAACTTCCTGTGCGGGTGCCGCCACTGGGGGCAGTTCGCGCATGCCGCACGCGGTTGCACTCATCGACAAGACCACAAAAGGAAGGTGGCGCATGGGCCCGCTCTAGCAAACGTGTGACCAGTACGAAATGGGCCAAAACAAGCCAGTGCACTGCATCGCACGCGACAAATCCGGATGGCTTCGCCGCGCGCGAATGGGTTGCCTGGGACGCGTTGGGCATCTCGGCGTACGCTCCGTGAGGTGAACCACCCCACTCCCAACACGCCTGGTCCGCGTCCGATGCGCGGCATCGGCTCCCTCGGCAACATGCTGCGCTTCATGGTCGACCCGATCGGCTACGCGGGTAAGGTCTTCGAGCGCTTCGGCCCGCTTGCCTCGATCGTGCGCGCGCCCGTCTCGATTGCCAATCCTGGACCTGGCTGGGCAACAGGAAATCTTCGCACTGCGCAGGGACGGGGCGTCGTGCTCGGAACAGGCGCGGAGGTCAACCGCGAGGTGCTCACGCAGCACGACCGGTATCACTCGATCGCTCTCTCCGGAAAACTCTTCCCCACAGGAGACAAAGTACCCGAGCGCGAACAGCCGCTGACTCGCATGATGACCGGCGTCTTTCATGTCAACGGAGACGAGCATCGCCGCGCGCGCCGTCTGCTCATGCCTGCGTTTCACAAAACACGCATCGATGCGTACCGCGACGACATGGTCAATCTCACGCTCGCGATGATGGAACGCTTCCAAAAAGACGAAACACGCAACGTGCACGCGGACATGACCGAGCTGACTTTGCGAATCGCAACCAAGACGCTGTTCGGCGAAGACGAAGGGGACCGTGGTGTGAACGTCGCGCGTCTCATGCAGCGCTGGCTTGCGACCATGATGTCTCCGCTCATGATCCTTCCCCATGGTGATTGGCCGGGTATGCCCTATCGACGCTTTCTCGACCTCACGCGCGAAATCGACCAAGAGACGCTCACGATCCTTCGCAACAAGCGCGCCGGGACTCTGGGCAAAGACATGCTCTCGACTCTCCTCGAAGCACGCGACGAGTCAGGTCAACCGCTGACGGAAGACGAACTGGTGGGGCACACGGGTGTGATCTTCGCTGCGGGTCACGAGACGAGCACCAATGCGCTCGCGTGGACGTACATGTTGCTGTCTCAATACCCGAAGGTGCTGCACGACCTCGAAGACGAACTCGACGCGGTCTTGCGGGGCGCTCCGCCGACGATCGACGATCTCGCAAAGTTGCCGCTGCTCGACGCGGTCGTCAAAGAGAGTCTGCGCGTGTTGCCTCCCGTGCCGCTTCATCCGCGCATCATCGCCGAGGACCACGAACTGCTCGGTTATCATTTGCCAGCCGGCAGCGAGCTCTTCTTGAGCATCTACCATACACATCAGGATCCTGCTGTTTTCGAGGACCCTCGTCTCTTTTCGCCGAGGCGATGGGAGACCATCAAGCCGACTGTGTACGAGTACAACCCGTTCAGTGCGGGACCACGCATGTGCATCGGTGCGTCGTTTGCGACGATGGAAATCAAGATCGTCCTCGCCACTCTGCTTCAGCGTTTTCACCTGGAGATGCCAAGCGGCACACGCATCGACCCGCACGTCGCGATCACGATGTCCCCCAAAGGCGGACTGCGAATGACGGTGCGAGATCGCAAGACGGCGCTGAAACATTCCTCTGTGAGTGGCCGAGTACGCGCGCTGGTCAAATTGGCGGCGTGACAGAGGGCACGACCTGCGGTACGCCACACGTCCCCTTCCGCTTCGACGCCACGCTGCTGCGCTCGCAGCGTGGTCAACACCAGAGGAGTTGCCGTGAGAAACATCGTTTCGCTTAGGTCCGTACTTTCGCTTCGCTCGAGCATGTTGGTCGCGTGCTGTGCTGCGCTCGTCGCGTGCGGAGATTCTGGCGTCATCGACAACGCCAAGGTCGACAGTGGCGTGCTGCCCGATGGCGCTCCGCAGAACGATGGCAGTCCCAAGAATGATGGTCAGGTAGCGGACGCTCTGCCCGGAGCCGATTCGAGTGGGGGGTGCGGGACTTGTCCGACTGGCTATACCTGCGGCAGCGCGAACGGTCTTGCGGTGTGTCGCGCGCCGAGCGGCGTGCCGCTGTTTTCCAAAGTGATGATCATCATGATGGAGAACACCACGCTTGCCTCACTCGACACCGAGATGAA
>JAYVXK010000657.1:0-5377 GCA_043785265.1 Myxococcales bacterium
GCTCTGCGACATGATGACATTGCCAGTGGCAACACCGCGAATGGTGGTCCAGTCCTGCATGATGATAGGGTCCATTGTTGAGTACTCCGAAGGGTTGAAGTCAGGTTTTGGAGAAACGGTCGGCGAGGCCAAACGTGACTTTTGGCCGGCCACTGTTCAAGGCGTTCGGACCCATGCGCGAAATCGCGCCGCCCTGTTGATCGGGCAGGGAAGGGTCGTTGTTTCCAGGAGACGGGGCAACCAATCCGTTCGACGGCGGAGGCACCAGCGCTGAGACGGCGGAGCGAGCGCTGCCTGGTTGGTTCACAGCGATGAGAATGCGAAACGTGATGTCCCACGGGTTGGTAGGTGCCGTGCTGGGTGACACCAGCCAGCGAAAATATCTTGAGAGTGGAACGGTCGCGATGATCGGGGCGATCATCTGCGTGATCATGACCCCCACGCTCACAGTGAGCGGCCCGGCCATGGTCGCAAAGAGTCCTTCGTCCTGTGTCGGCGACGTTTGATAGCTCAGTTGGACCGTGCCCGCGTCGGTAGTGAAATTGCGTACCTCGAGCCACGCGATCACGTCGCGATAGGGGAGCAAGTCCAGCCAAAATGGTTGGCCTTGAATGATCGGAGTCGTTGTACCGCCTTGCCCGCGGAGGGTGACCCAGTCCTGAAGCATGATGCCACGCATTACAGCAGCTCGTAGGAAGGGGGATAAATGATGGATCCCAGCGAGGGCAGCGAAGACTTGTTAGGAGACATGGGAAGGTTGACCGTTCCGGGCGAGTCGGCGGACGGGGTCATCCACCCTGGAGAGTTGGCGGCCACCACGATACGAAACGCCGCGTTCCAAGTGATCGCAGGCCCACGGATCCTCCATCGAAGGAAGGTCGCTAGAGGCGTCGCTGCCGTGCCCAGCGCAAGCTGCGCGACAAGCGGCGTGTTGCCACTGACCATCGGGTACCCAGTGGGAGTTGCAATGCTTCCGTTCATCGAGACGAAAAGCAATTCGTCTTTGGACGGCGCGGTCTCCAAGAACAGGGTGGGCGATGACGGACTCGTGGCCGCGCGCACGTCAATCCACGCGATGAGATCCTGGAATGGACTCAAATCGAGCCAGTGGCGCTCGGTTTGAATCAGGTCGTTGGCGTTGGAGCCCTGCACCAAGACCCAATCCTGCAATACGAATGTTTGCATCGTTCCCTCTCTTGCGCGCTAGCGCAGAAAGCCTTTGAGTCCGCGCTTACCGGAAAGTGGATCGTAGTAGAAGGGGTCGAATGGCAGCGGATTCAAGTCGATCGTGGGCGGCCGCGCCTTTGAAGAATTGTCGCTAGGCGAGATGAGACCTGGTGCATTGGCTGCAACAAGAATACGAAACGTCGCGTCCCACGAAGCGACCGATGGGAGGATGCGCCAACGCAGAAACTGAGCGAGCGGAACGGCGGCAACACCCAGTTGCAATTGAGCGACGAGCGGACCGGTGAAGGACATCAGGTAACCTGATGAATTCATCGAGGCGAACAAAACGTCATCGATCGAGGGGGAAGTCTCGAGATGGATGATTGGTGGGTTGGTGGACGCGCGCACGTCGATCCAGGCCATCAGATCTTGGTAGTCAGTCGTGACGAGCCAATCAGTTTCTTCTTGAATCAGAGGAGCCGTGGTCGCTCCTCGAACGGTGACCCAATCTTGTAGAACAAGTCCGTACATGATGAACCTTCCTACACCGCGCCGAGCGCGTAGCGGCCATTGAGGTAGTTGATAACGAGGGCGCGCTCGGTTGCGTTCAGAATTCGATTGTAGAGAATCGTCTCTGCCCAATCGCCGTAGTAGAAAATCGCACTGGCGACATTGCCGCCAAGCACGGGCGTCGTACTCAAGCCCACCGTGTTGGTCCCCGAAGACGACTGTGCGAGACCGTTGAGCAGGTTCTTCCACGAGCCCGCTTGATTCTGCGCCTCGTAGACCTGTGCCGTAGCAAGTCCGACCTGGGGTGCACCGCACGCATACCGTGTCGTTCCTCCGCCATCGTCATAGATGTTGCCGTCCGTGTAGGGCATATGCGTGATGAGACCAGACGTACCCAGAGTCCAGAAACCCGTGTTCGCCAGTGTCGATTCAGTATTGGTCAGCCGACGGTGGACCACGAACGCGTGCGACGCGCTGAGCGACGCGAGCGAGTTGGCGAGAGGCATGTACTTTTGAAGCGTCGCGTCGAAGAACAGAGTCGGCTGCCCGTTGATTTGCCGCGTGTTGTAGACAGGCTGCCGACCCGCGGTTCCTTGCGACGCGTTGTTGCCATTGGTAGACGAGTCAGCCCAAGCCGACACGGTCGTTCCATTGAGAGTGATGCCGAGGTCCGCGCGTAACCAGAGCGAACAGCCGGCGAGAACCGTGGGTTGCCAAAACGAAGAGCGCCCTGCGGCGCCACGGATCCGAAAGGTCGCATCCCATTGACCCACCGCTCCGGGAGCTGTGAGCTTCCAACGCATCCATCGCGCCATCGGCCCAATTGCAGGAGTCGACGCGGTACGCACAAGCATGGGCGTGGAGGTCACGCCCACCGCGATCGGCGGGGCCGACGGTCGAAAGCCGCTCTCATCGTGCGTCGCGCTCGTCTCGATCGTGAGTGTGACGGGACCGCCCACTCCAGGCGTGAGGCTACTGATGTCAACCCACAGGCCAGAGTCTGCATATCCATTGAGATCGACCCAATCGCGTTCGTCCTGAATGACCGAATTGGTCCCCGTCCCGCGAGCGGTGATCCATGACTGCAGTAGGAAGGTGCGCGTCGCCTGCGTCGGCTGTCGCATCGACATCATCAACGGCCTCCACATGGTTGGCACTGAACGGGGGCCGCGAATGGTGAGGCGAACGCGTAAGTCGCTAGCCAGATTCGGAACGTCACGCTCCATGTGTCGCCAAAACATTGCCAGCGCACGAATCGCGCTGGTGGAACCGCGGCAGTGGCGAAAAGTGCGCGGTTGACACGAAGCCCCGTCGCCAATGGGAAGGGACCAACCATCGGTAAGAATGATCCAGCATCTTTGTTGGGAGCGGTTTCGTAGTTCATGGTCACACCCGCAGTGACCGATCGCACATCGAGGTAGAACACGAGGTCTTCGTGATGGCCGATGTCGAGATACTCGGTGGCAGACTGCGCGATCGCACCAATGCCAGGGCTCCCCGAGATGGTGATCCAGTCCTGCAGGAGGCATCCATCCATGTGCTTCCTGCAGAGCAATGAACGCACCAGCAGAGAAGGTCGTAAAATCGAAGTCGAGCGGCTTCCAGTTGGTTCTTTTGAACCAACGTGTTCTGGAGAAAACCCATCGTCAACGCGCTGGACGCTAGAATTCGTGCGGTTCAGCGATTGGTTCTTTTGGACCAGCGATTGGTCCGATACAACCACCTACTTCGACGCTCGTTCCGGCACAGACCTACTGCTTCTTCACATTACCAAGCATGGAACGGAGCTTTTCGCGGGGAATGCCCAGAGAGCGGGCAGCGGCACTCACATTTCCTGCTTCGCGTTTGAGAACCAATGCCAAATATTCTCGTTCGCACTCCTCAACTTGCGTCCAGGTCGCTCGCTGCTGGAGCAGGAAGGCCGTCACCTGCGAACTCATATTGGTCGGGCGCGACAGAGGTTCGAGTCGAACCAAGTCTTCCCTCGTGATCGGCCTTCGTTGGATAGTCGCTAGCGCACGAGCGACAAAACCCTTGAGCTCGCGCACGTGGCCTGGCCAGTCGCGGGCGATCAGGTAATCGACCGCTTTCCCATCGAAGAGTTCAGACATTCTCCCGATCGTAATGGATTGGAGGATGTCTGGAATATCTGCGCGTCGCTCATCAAGGCCCGGAACGCGAACGACCATCTGCGAGACGCGATAGAACAAATCGGAGCGAAACCGGCCTTCTCTCATTGCTGTGGTCAGATCGACATGAGTCGCCGCAATCACGCGCGCGCGAAGTTCTCGATCGCAACGACCCCCGACTGGACGATAGCGGCGACTCTCGAGCACACGCAGCAGTTTCGGTTGCAGCGGAAGGGGCGTGTCCCCGATTTCGTCGAGCAACAAACTGCCAGTCTCTGCATGATCGCAGGCGCCCGTCCGCGCTTCAGTTGCACCCGTGAACGCCCCGCGCTCGAAGCCGAAGAGCGCAGACTCGAACAAGTCAGTCGTCTGATTCGCGCAAACGAACGGCTCGCACGGCGAGTTCGTTGGGCGGCTCGCTTGGTGAATCGCGAGCATCACGCGCTCTTTGCCGCTCCCCGTTGGGCCAAGAACGAGAACCGGCTCGTCAGGAGCGCGCGCACACGCGGCGATCTGTTCGCGAAGCTCTTCCGCAACCGCGGACCGGCCTTCTACGAGTTGTCTCCACTCTCGTTCGTCCCCCATGTGAACTCCGCGTCGTGCTGTGAAGATCGCAGATGTTCACATCGCGAGGTTGCCGCGAAAATCCCCCAACTGGGGGAGATGGTACGTTTTATCGACCTCTACGAATCGCCTCGTCGATGGTTTCTCGGAGGAGCCGAGTCGCCGCCAAGGCAAGTGACGCGTCGCCCGTCTTCGCGGTGAGGTTCTTGATGTGTGTCTTGACCGTCTCGCCGCCGAGATTCAATTGCGCGGCGATCGTCAAACGAGTGCCTCCTCTCGCGGCCTCGAGGAGAACGGAAGTCTGCATGCGGGTCAGGTTGTACTTCCTCTTCCATGCGGCGATCGCGCCCAGGATGTCCTGATCAGCACAAGAAGTGTGGTCATCGCGACGAGGCGGGCTGATGCATCCGGAGATACTCAACCAGTCCAACCATTGGCGACGGCTTGAGCATATAGAGCGCGTTCAGGCGTGTGGCTTCATTGCGATCCTCTGGTTCCGCGTATCCCGAATGCATGATGGCCGGCAGATCGCTGTGCATCTCCAGGCGCACAAACCTCAAGACTTCCAGTCCGCCACAGATCCGGTCGCCGATTCGGACGTCCAAGACCATGCCATCCACGCCCGCTCTGATGACGTCCATCGCGGCGTCGCATGTTGCCGACCCAATGCCCTCGACGCCATACGCGCGCAACGCCCGGAGAGACGTCCGGAGAACCTCCGGGTCGTCGTCGAGCACGAGCACCTTCATTTCATCCTCTCGCCGGGCGGATCGAGCGAAGCTTCAGCCGCCGCGTAGACGCTTCGGGAACGCGCCGAGCAGCGTGAACAGCGTCCCCAGCTTCGCGAACAATCCCGTCGACCCACTGCGCAGTTTCGCCATCGCCAACGCGATCTTTGTCACAGTGTCCGTATACGGATACCACCACAGCTCGCGCTTGCTCTTCCCCTTGTCGATCAACACAAAGCGCGGACGAGTGAACGCGTCGAGCGCGAGATGCGAATTGGT
>JAYVXK010000658.1:0-5377 GCA_043785265.1 Myxococcales bacterium
TGCGTCGAGTTCGGCCCGAAGCGCGCGGATCTCGCTACCGTCGAGATCGAGCTCGTCGACGAGCTTCAATACCTTGCGTATGCGGGCCTGCGTCATCGCCCGATCGTGCAACGTTGGTCGCTACCTGTCGAGACCTTCCATCATGACGCTCATCAGTCGAAGCATTCGCGCCGCTCGGTCACGATGCTCCACCTTGCCCTCTCACCTGCTTGGCCGATCTGACCTTCTTCGCGCACCTCTGCCTGACCCTGACCCCCTCACCGTATGAGCCCGGTCAGAAGCGCCACGAGACGCTCCGCGATCGTGATGCATCGCCGCATGTCGTTCGGATTGGCGTCGCCCATCGTCGCCGCGATCTCGACCGCGGCCACCGCCTCGACCGTCTCGCCGCGCGCGATCGCGAATGCCCGTGCTTTGTCGGGCCGGGTGACTCGCCCAGCACCTTCAGCGATGTTGAGGCAAGCGCTCTTCGCAGCGCGCGTTGCTTCGTCGCGTAGTTTGCTGTCCTTGATCTTGGCGTCCTTGACGGCGATCAGAAACTCGACAGCGACGTGATAGGCGATCAGATTGTGATGAGGAAGACGTGAGCGAGTAGGTGTGGTCGGGTTGGTCATGCCCATTCCCGCGCAGGACCTGTGACAGCGCCAACCGACGGACTCGCCGATCGCAGTGACGCTGTCCGCGCTGGCGCAGGGCGTGCGCGCCAGGGCTTGACCGACCCGACCGCGCCTACTCGCGATCGAACCAGAATCGGCTGGGGTCACGCAGAGGTGCGCGTTCGAGGAAGAGGGTTTGGGGGAAGAGGGTTTGCGGGAAAAGAAACCGCTCTGGTTTTGCGAGTGCTGAGCAGCGTGAGAGTAGGTAGTCTCACCACGTGAACTTCACAGCGGTCGTCCGGTACGCATGCGCAATGTCGCTTGCGCTTTCAGCGTGCGTAGACGAGCACGACTCAGTCGTGAGCACGGCCAGAATCGCAAGCGATCAGCCATGGACGTGCTCGCCCGAGGAGACTCAAGTCGAGAACCTCAGTGGGGGTCGCTACAAGCTCACGGGGTGCAACAAGTCGGCGGTGTATGACTGCAATTTCGCCTTCCAACCTCCGCGATGCTGGCGGCCGTAGGGTTCTGCGAGCTGAGGGCGGATGTTCATGGTGCGAGCACCTCGGTCTCGTCACGTCGCGTTGCGATCTCGGTCACCAAAACTCGCCCCGTCGCGCACCTTGCCCTCTGACCCTGACTTCTTCCTTGCCTCTCACCTGCTTGGCCGATCTGACCTTCTTCGCGCACCTCTGCCTGACCCTGACCCTTCACCGAATGAGCCCGGTCAGAAGCGCCACGAAAGCTCCGCGATCGTGATGCATCGCTGCATGTCGTTCGGATTGGTCATGCCCATTCCCGCGCAGGACCTGTGACAGCGAACCGACAAACTGGCTGATCGATCCGAGAGTTCCGCGCTGGCGCAGGGCGTGCGCGCCAGGGCTTGACCGACCCGACCATGCCTACTCGCGATCAAGCCGGAATCGGCTGGGGTCACGCAGAGGTGCGCGTTCACGGAAGAGGGTTTGTGGGAAGAGGGTTTGCGGGCAGAGGGTTTGCCGGAAGAGAATCTAACCAATGCGCCGGTCACTCACCCAAGCATCTCGCGCATCGCCAGCCACAGCCGTGACACCCGTTTAGGCGCGACGTTGCGTTACGCACCGACTGCTCTATGTTGATGACTGGATGCAAGCCAGCCAGACTTACGAGCAGAGAGCGACCCTCAGCATGCTCGCGCAAGAGGAGCACGAGTTTCGAATGCGCCGGCTCGAGCGCGACGTCCCAGATGCCGCGACCATGCTGAATGAGTCCGTGCGCGTGTTGGAGCTGAACCTCGCGATCGTCGCGATCCAAGAGGCCATGTCGCAGCTCGGGCTCAAGACGCTCGGGGAAGCCATCGCAGCACACGAGCGCGTCGACGGGCTCGCGGAGACGCTCTCTCGATTGGATGTCGCGCGGATCATGGGGGAGAACGTTGCGGCGCTGCGCACGGCGAATGCGCCCACGGCCCCGGACACGCCGCTTGGTGTGGACATCCGGCAGGTCGCGCGCGCGGTTCAGTCGTTACTGCTGCACTGCCCGATCGACGAGATCGAAGCGGGGGCCGGAAGCGACCCATCGCTCGTGCCTCTCGCTCACCGTTGCCGCATGGCGTTCGACGGACTGACCGCGTTCGTGACACGTCACCTCGATCCCAAGCATGACGCCATCATCGCCGCCGGGCATGCGTACGCCGAGGACCGAGTCTCGGTCGGCGAGGTCGCTGCCATGCTCGGACTCACGGTGCCCGACGCGGTCGCGCTCCTCGAAGCCCACGGATTTCGACGTTCGGTGGAAGCGTTGCGGCTCACCGATACGGAGCGCGCAGAGCGCCTCAGAGCGATTCGAGAGGAACGCATCGCTCGCGGCGGAGTCCCACACAGCTCACCGGAGCTAGTGAACCGCGACGTCATCGCGAGCCAACGGATCGAGGGCATCGACGCGCGCCCTTGGTTGCCGCGTGACTGACTCCGTTCGCACCTACTCGCCGGAAGAGAAGCAACGGCTCACCACCAACCTCACGGCGTTGGTCAAACAGATTCACGCGGGTGTCGAACGACGCGTTGACCTCACTCTCGTACGTGATCTCCACGCGGCGCTGTTCGACGGCGTTCGCGATCACGCAGGACGCCACCGTGACGTTGGCTTCGGTTCGGAGACACTCACGTTTGGGCCCAACGTCTCGGTCCACCGCGAGCGCGTGCAGCGCGAGCTTCGTGCGATGTTCGAACAGTTCGACCGGCGCGCCGCTGCAGTGTCCGACCAGTCGACAGACTACGAGAGCCACGTCATCGCGTTGGCAGTGTGGCTCCACGCCGAGATCGTGCGAATCCATCCGTTCGAAGACGGCAATGGCCGCACGAGCCGCTTGATCGCCAATCACGTCTTGGTTCGCCACGGCTTGCTTCCCGTCGCGATCGAGGCCGTGAAGCAGGAGTACACGGATGCGCTGAATCTCTACTTCAGCCAGAAAGACCTGCAGCCACTCACCGACCTATACGTCGGCCTCTATCCGCTACGGACACGAACGTAAGCGAGCTTGAGACGCAGCTTGTCAGATCGCTGCTTTGAAGGACTTCATCGGCGAGCTCGCCGAGTAGTGTCTGCGAGAGACGTCACTCAGCCAAAGCATCTCGCGCGTCGCCGGCGGCATCCGTGACCGAGGCATCAGAGGCATCAGGCACCGACGCGTCCTGTCCGAAACAGATCGGACAACACCCACCCAGGTTGACGAGCAGAACCGCACAACCGTGCGCATCGACGGCAGGTGTGAGCGGCTCGTCAGGGCTCGATCCATGGATCCTGTCGCAGCACCCACTCGCGGTTGCCGACCAACCGCCCTTGGCGCCTCCACATTGACCAGAAGCGCCAATCGACCCCGGGGGCCAGTTGGGCAGCAGACTCCACCATCGGGTGCAGGTGGCGCCTGGATCGAACATTGGGCACCCGCGTCGACGAGACCTGCATCCACGACACCAAGGTTCGACTCCGTCCCGCACGCAGCCCCAGCAGCGACCACGCTCGCAAAGAGAATCGCGTTAGGGACGCGGAACGCGCGCGATGATCGGTGAGTCATGGGATTCTCACTCCAGTCCATCGAGCCACAATAGCTGCTCGGCGCTCGATCGGCGACGGATCCCGGAGCGCGTGGCCATCAGGACGTTCGTGCGAAACGGTGTCCGACGGCTCCTCTTCCTCGTTCTCGCGGGCGTGGCGATTCATCCCGCATGCGGCCCCACGGACACCACGCTTCGCGCTTCCGACTTCGATCAGCGGTGTGTCGTCGATAGCGACTGCGTGGCGGTCGACGACGGCAACGTCTGCGACCTGTGCGGGCAAGCCATCCTGCTGCGGTCGCCGTGAGCGCATCGAAGGCGTTCTTCGAGAGAGAGAACTCGTTGGCGAGCTCTTGCAGCCGCGGATGCGAGACCACGGACTGCAGCTTCTTCAATGCCGACGTGCCCTTGTGCTCGCACGGCACTTGCGCGTCGTGTCCGGCGGGGACGGGAACGGAGTGCCCTCCGGATGCGAGCATCGAGCTGCACGATGGCGGCATCGCTGACACGAGTGTGTTCATTGACGCTGCCGTTGATGGAGGTCTCGATTGAAAGCGTCGCCTCGCCTGTCTCGCGATCAAGCCAGAATCGGCCGGGGTCAGGCAGAGGTGCGCGTTCGGGGTTGCGGGATCAGGCAGCGGGGCGCTTTCGACGGCCACTCTTGACGCCTCTCGCGACCGCTTCGACGATCTCGCGCAATGCATCGGGACCGCCGAGCGCGTCGACGACCTTGCGGTCGAACAGGACCATCTCCACGGAGCTGCCTACGCGCCGCGCGTGCCGGCCCCGCCCGACAACACGGTATCGATCGAAGTCGATCTCCGGGATCTCGCGCAACGAAGCGGCGGACGGCTTACGGCTGGTCTTCTTGGTAGCGGTTCTTTTCATGGGGAGCCGCGCGACGAGCGCTGATGATCCTGATGATAGCGCATGACGCGCATAGATGACGGTCGCACACTCGTGCGCTCTGCTCTCCCCCACGACCGTGGGGGAGTTGGAGGGGGCTATCGCAGGCGCCTCGCGCGACGATGCTATCCGCCCTCTATCCAGCGTCCTTCCACACTTCGTCAGCGAGCTCACCAAGCAACGTCTCTAGCTGGCCGTCGAACACTTTGTTCATTCGAGCAAACCCACCGTCGGCCTTGAACTGACCGGTGTCGAACGACGCCTTGTCCACCACGGTCTCGAGCTTCACTTGCTTGGCGATCCGATCCAGCCACTTGGTCTGCGGGTCTGTGAACTTGTGCGTCTTCTTGATTCGCCCGACGGCGCGATCGACGCGCTCGGAGTACGGCATCAGCGGCGAGCCAAGCGCAAGCTGGCGGATGTATCCGACGATGGTGGCCGCGATGTCCTCGTTCTTCTGATCGCGCCACGCGCTCTGCACGGACTTCTCCCCATAACCCTCTTGATCGAGCGTGAGCTTCAGCTGACGAAGGTCCTCGCGCGTGAGATCGCGCGGCCGCTGCGTCACGACGAGCAGCGCGGGGAGCTTGTTGAGATTGCTCTCGACGAACGCACGAAACGCCTGGAGGTAGTCGCCGGGCGGTCGGCTCCCGTGCTTGCCATAACCGCGCGTCACCTCGCGAAGTTCGTCGGCCTTCTCGGAGACGACCATCTTGTACGTGGCCGTGCCCACGGTGCGATCAAGAAACGCAGCGAGCGAGGGATGACTCTTCATGTAGTCGGCTGCATCTCCGACACCGCTGCTCCTCAGGAATCGAGCGAGCTCCTTCACGCTCATCC
>JAYVXK010000659.1:0-5376 GCA_043785265.1 Myxococcales bacterium
GCGTGCTCTTTCCGATCGGCGACAGATCCGTGTTCTTGTTGAAGCGCGGCGCAGGTTTGTCGAGATCGCGCACTTCGACAGAGCGAATCCCCTTCATGCCGTTGTCGCCAAGCGGCACGATTTGCGTGCGCATGAAGCAAGTCGCGAAGGATTGAAAGTCAGTCTGCTTCCATTTTTCGGTCTTGTGATCGTGACACTGAGCGCATTGAATTTGCACGCCGAGAAAAATCTTCGACGCAGAACCCGCCATGTCTTGCGGATTGTCGCGATACTTGAGGACGTAGTTCACTGCGCCGTCGATCTTCGGATCGCTCGCTATTTGAGCCTCGGTTTGCGCCCGTGATTTACCGTATTGCCCGCCGCTCGAGTTCTTTCCGCTCGCCGTCACCAGATCGTAGACGAGCTTGTCCCACGGGACGTTCTTGGCGAACTCGTCGTGCAACCACACACGGAAGGCTTGTCGATCAACGTCTTGCTGACGGACGTCGCCCATCAATTGATCGTCCCAGTACGCCATCCAGTGATCGGCGTATGCGTCACTCGCCAACAATTCGTCGACCAACTTGGCGCGTTTGTCAGTGGCCGTGTCCGAGGTGAATGCGTTCACTTTCTCGGGTGGAGGCAGCGTGCCGACGACATCGAGATACACCCGCCGCAACCAGGTCGCGTCATCCGCCCTCGCGTTCGCCGTGACACCTTGGGTCGCCCACAGCGCGTGCAGCATCGCGTCGACATCTGCGCCAGTCAGTGGAGGAGCGACAGGTGTGGTCTTGACGATGTCCGGCGCTTTCGCAATGGGAGTGTTGTTTGCGCACGACGCGATCACACCGATTGAACACGCGCCGAGCAGCAAGAACATGAATTTCATGATGGCGGGATCGATGATGCAACAAAGTCGGCTGTGAAAGCTTCCCTTTCTTGGCGTTGCCTTAGGGTCTCGCGATCTCCACGCGGTTGCGACCGCGTGCTTTCGCGACGTACATCGCTTGGTCGGCTCGGGCGATGATCGGTTCGAGCTGCCATGGCGAGTCCGCGCCTGCGAGTCCGATCGATGCGGTCACCGTGACCGTCGACCCGCCGACGAGCGTGTGCGCAGTCGTGGCGATGGCGCGACGAAGACGCTCAGCTGCGACGCGCCCACCGACCTCGGTGGTTTGCGGCAACATGACGACGAACTCTTCGCCGCCCCACCGCGCGACGATGTCGCTCTTGCGCGCCATCGCGTTGAGGACTTTCGCGATGCCGCGCAGAACCTCGTCGCCCGAGGCGTGCCCGTGTGTGTCGTTGATGGTCTTGAAGTGATCGACGTCCAAAAGCAGAAACGAAACGGGCAATGTGTGGCGGTCCGCGCGCGCGCGTTCACGCTCTGCCGCGTCGAGAAACGCGCGTCGATTGAGCAGTCCCGTGAGCATGTCAGTCGAGGCTAGCCGTCGGGTCTCCTCCATGAGTGCGTTCATTCGTAACGGTCCGATGAGTTCCTGGGCGAGGAGTTCGGCGAGTTTCTTGTCGTCAGGTCCGATCGCGCGACCTCTGAAGGCGAACGCGACATCGGCCAATTTCAGCCCACCGAACGTGATCGACATCACCAAGGGATCGGGTCCTGTGCCGGTCACCGGTCGTTCGTCTGCGATCACAAATGACGCGCTGTCGGCCGAAGCGCCCATCGCGCTTCGCGCTTGAGCCTCCGAGGCTTCAGCGTGCTCGGCGTGTGTATGAAGCGCAAACCCGCGATCCGCAGCCGTGGTGAGAGCGAGCCAGCGGTAGCCGATCACGTCCGACGCGATCGCCGCGAAGTCCTTGAACAAGCGACGCGTGTCCCCCAGTCCGGAGAGCGCGCGCACCTCGCCGGCAACGACCGAATCGAAGAGCGCGGCGTCGAGGAGCTGCGAGAGGCGCTCTTCGACGGTGCCGCGTGATTGGGTGCCCGCGCGTGTCGACATCGGTGCTTCCGAAGCCTGCAAGACCTTGGGTAGCGCCTCGATCAGCGCGTTGACCTCCGTCTTGGACACATACGCAGCGGCGCCCGCCAAGCGCGCCCAAAACCGCGACCGCCGATCACTGGAGGCCGTGAGCAAAACCACCGGAACATTCGCCGTGGTCACGTCAGCACGGAGCAAGCGGCAAAGCTGCACGCCCGAAATCCCCGGCATCATGAGATCGGTGACGACGAGCGATGGCGTCGTGATCATCGCTCTCTGAAGGGCGCTCGCGGCGTCGGGAAATTCCTCGACATCATAACCCTCCGCGCGGAGCTTCTCGCCGAGAAGCCTCCGAACAGAAGCGCTGTCGTCGACCAAAAACACAAGCCCCACAGTCCCAGCCTATCGTGAGTTCTTCACCCAAACCAGATGCTCTGTCGCTTGCCAACCGCTTGGCTCACCATGTGCTGGATGGTGGTCCGCACGCGCTCCGCAATCTTTCCCACGAGGATCTCGTCCTCGCTCGATTCAGGGCCGTGCCCGCTCAGGTCGATCGCCTCACCAAACACGATTTTCCATTTGGTCGGCGCAGGCAAGAGCCCGATGGGACCGAGCAACGGGAATGTCGGTGTGATGGGGACGTAAGGCACGCCGAGTACGTTCGAGAAGGCCTCGATGCGCGCGAGCATGGGCTGTGTTTCCTCGCCGCCGATCACGGCCACGGGAACGATCGGTGTCTGGGTGCGCAAGCACAGCTTCACGAATCCGCCGCGACCAAAGCGCTGTAGCTTGTAGCGATCGCGAAAGAGCTTACCGATTCCTTTGCTGCCCTCGGGAAATACGGCAACGAGCGCCTCGTGCGAGAGCAAGCGCTCCGCGTTTTCTTGGCACGCGCGAACCGCACCAATTCGGTTCGAGAAGCTCCCGATGAAGGGCATGTGAAAAATGAAGTCCTCGGCGAGCCAGCGCACGTCCCGCGGTTTCGGATGCAACTTGCGCACTGCCGCGCGGAGCATCGGCCCGTCGTAAGGCAACGTGCCCGAGTGATTGGCGACGAGTAAACAACGACCCTCCGCGGGGACGTTTTCGATGCCCGTCGTTTCGACACGGAAGTAGCGGTCGAACAAAAAATCAAACAGCGGGCGGACCTTCGCGTCATAGACGGGGTCGTAACCAAAGTCGTCGACCTCCTCGGAGCGATCACGCATTCCGAGACGACCCCACTGTCGCAAATAAAAGTCGGTCGAGAGCAACTCACGTGCGGTGTCGAACACAGTCGACTCGGATTGATCAGGCGCCTGCGGTAACACTCGCGTCGACTTGGGCGCGACAACCTCGGCGGGCGGTGCTGCTTGCCCGATCAACGTATCGATGCGCGCTTCGAGTTCTCGGATTTGATCGAGTGTCGTCTCCGGCGGGGCAAGACTTGGCGGACGCGCTTTTGGCGCAGCGGGTCTACCCGTGTCGGTCCGTGCTCTCACCGCAGGCTTCGCTCTGGTTTTCGGCGACGTTGTCTTTGCCGCTTGTTTAATGGGCTTTTTCTTCGCGCTCACGTGGGGCTCTCCTGCAAGAGTTTCACGTCGCGAAGCCGCTGAGCGCTCGTGAAGTCCATGAGCGCCTCGCGCGTCGTGTAAGCAGGACGAAAGCCCATCACGTCGCGTGCTCGCGCCCCGTCTGCCACACACAAGAAGCGCAGGTACTTCAAGAACGCCGGTGGTGCGGGGGCAAGCTGCGCGAGCCAACCAAGCGCGCACAGTGATTCGGCGATCGGATGAGGAATCGGCAGTGCAATTCGTCCTGCGAGTTTGATCACCGTAGAGAGCGGGAGCACGCCGTCACCGACGATGTTGAACGTGCCCGGCAAGTCGCGATCGACCGCGAGCTTGAGCGCCGCGATGGCGTCGACCTCGTGAAGAAACTGCAAGAGCGGGTCGAACCCCATCATCGTCGGCACGATGCGCCGCGACAGATACCGCGTGAGGTAGTTCGAGACTGTGGGTCCGAGGATCGGAGCCATGCGCAATACAGTCACCAGCGATCCTGGGGAGCGCTCGGCAAAGCGGCGCGCCTCGTTCTCTGCTTCGATCTTGTCTGCGAAGAACGATTCGCTCTCCGGCGCCCGAAGAGGCTGTTTTTCCGTGATGAAATTGGGATTGGAGCCGTTCGCCCCATAGAGCGAAGTCTGCGACCACACGACGAGCTTGTGCACTTGCGCTGCGTGCGCTGCCCGCGTCAGCTGCATCGTGCCCACGCTCTCGAGTTCGTGCGCCCAAGCGGGAGCATGCGACGGTGACGCGAGAAACGCGAGATGCACCACAGTGCGCACCCGCTCTGCAGTCAGCACTTCGGCGAGTTGAGCATCGACCTGCGGGTGCGTGAGATCGATCGCGTAGTGCCGCGTCTTGCCACCAGCGGTGTAGGGCGCCTTCACGTCGAGCGCGAGCACACGCGAGATACGGTCGTCCTCTTCGAGAAGCCCAATCAGATTTTGCCCCAAGAAAGAGGCGGCACCAGTGACGGCCACGACTCTCGTCTTGGGCGGGGTTGTCGCTATCGCAGACATCTTGCGTTGAGGCGAGACTACCAGAGACATCAGTGCCCTCAATTCTCTTGAATCGAGGGCACTAGGAAAGTTGCGGGAGCAACTTTCGGGTTTGGGCGGAGCCCAAGTAAACAGTCTGGTGCTGCGATTGTGCAGCGAAGCTGCACCTCCGGAGGAACCATCGTTTCGATGGAATCGCAGCACCAGTTGTGCCGTCGTAAGATCCAAGCCAAGAGAAGCCAGAACGATGGGCTGTGGTACCCTTAGGCACGGTGTCTGACCCCCCGTCGCGCGACGACTCGCCGCAAGCACTGGGCCCCTACCAACTCATCGATCGCATTGCGACCGGCGGCATGGCGGAGGTGTATTTTGCGCGTCGCGCGGGACCTCACGGTTTTCAGAAGACCGTCGCCGTCAAACGCATCTTGCCGCAACTGGCGGCAGACAGTGACTTCGTCGCGATGTTCGTGGACGAGGCGCGTGTGTGCGCGAGGCTCTGTCATCCGAACATCGTGCAGGTGTTCGACTTCGGTGAGCAGGACGGCGAGCTCTACATGGCGATGGAGTTCGTCGACGGCACGACAGGCGCGAGGCTGATTCGTGCGGCCGCAGCGCGCGGCGAGGACATTCCACTCGAAGTCTCTCTGCATGTCGCGCTCTCGGTGTTGCGCGGTCTCGAGTATGCGCACGGCGCGCGCGATGACATGGGTAGGCTGCTGTATCTCGTGCATCGAGACGTCTCGCCAGGCAACGTGCTCATCGATCGATCGGGCGCGGTGAAGCTCACCGATTTTGGCATCGCTCGCGCAGCGGAGTTCGAGCGTCGCACCGACGCAGGACAACTCAAAGGCAAACTCGGGTACATGTCGCCCGAACAAGTCGTCGGCAAAGAACTCGATCATCGAAGCGATCTGT
>JAYVXK010000660.1:0-1561 GCA_043785265.1 Myxococcales bacterium
CGGTGTCGCTGCAGGATCATCGGGATGCGGTCGCGCACAAGAGAGCCTCTGCGCTCTTGTCGAAGGTCTCGAAGCTCGTGGTGACGCTGCCTGCTGCGCGGCCGATCGAGGGGATCGAGCTGCGAGTGGACGGTGCGGTCGCTGCTTCTGGTGACGCCGTTGTGGTCGATCCAGGGACCCACCTCGTCGAGGCATCCGCGCCTGGATACGAGCACTGGGAGTCGAAGGTTCTCGTGGGAGGTGACACGGCGACGGTGGGCGTGGTCGTCGAACCGCTCGTGCGAAAGGTCGTCGAAGCTGCGGCTCCTGCTGCTGAAGCGCCGCCTGCTCCCGCGCTTCCTGCATCGGACGCTCTGGGCGTGACCAGTGCTCCAGACCTGACCAGTGGGAGTTCGTTTCGAATTGCGGCGCCTGTCACGGTGACCGCGGGGCTCGTGGCGCTTGGGTTTGGGACGGCGTTTGCGCTGTTGGGGCAGAGCAACAGGAACGAGTCCAACGCCCATGGACATTGCCCCAGTGCGAACGCGTGTGATGTTTATGGGGCTCAGCTTCGGCAGAACGCGTTGACCGATGATGTGGTCTCTGCTGTTTCGTTGGTCGCGGGCGGGGCTCTTGTTGTCACGGGGGTGACGATGTTTTTGCTCGCCCCGGTGACGACGGTGGAGAAGTCTGCGGCGTTTGCGCCGGTGGTGTCGCCGGGGTTTGCTGGGGTTGTTGGAAGAGGGCGATTTTAGGGCACCTGCGGCTGGGAGGGTGGGGCTCGCGCGGTTAGGGCGCGGGGTCGCAGGTTGGCGGGGTGGGGAAGCAAGGGCACAATGGCGGGGCTTGGGGGCGACGCATGCTCGGAACGCCGAGAGGCTCCTTATGGGTCGTGGAGGGTTTGGGTGCGGGGTGGCGAGGCTCCTAGATGTCTCGGCGTTCCGAGCATGCGCCGCTGATCCGGGCGGGAACGGCCTGTGTTGCGCAAGGTCACCACTGTCATCCTGAGCGCAGCGAAGGATCCCCCCGAGGCAATCGAGGCGCGGCTGCAACGTAAGGTGTTCTTAGGTTAAGCTTAGGCTAAGGATGGTACAAAACGACGATACCTCCAGCGTTTCGCCGGAGGCATCGGTCGTGAGCGATTGTGGGGGCGGCGGCCGCTTGGCGTCACGCGTGCGGGGCACCGTTCGACGTGCCGTTGAGGAGCGGCGTGGGAGGGGCGGGGTGATGGGCCTTGCGGGTCGCGGTTTGTTTGACGACTGCGTTGGCTTTGGTGATGGCGGACTTCTTGGTGACCTTGCGCGGCTTGAAGCCGAACTCCAGGAAGATGGGGCTGTCGAGGCCGAACTGGTTGGCCACGAACGTTTGTAGCGACTTGGACGTGGGTTTCATCGCCGCGTTTTTGGCGCGGGATTGTTTGAGGTCGTACTGCCATTTGGCCCTGGAGGCATTGGACTGGTCGAGGAGCTTCAGTTGCTCTTCGTAGTCGTTGGTGATGTCTGCGACGTGAACCACCTTGCCGTTGATGACGAACTTCTGTTTGGCGCAATGCTTCTTCAAGGCTGCAATCAGTGTCTGAATC
>JAYVXK010000661.1:0-5364 GCA_043785265.1 Myxococcales bacterium
GCGGCGTGCAACACGAGAGCGAGCATGGGCGGCGCGAGCCAGTGCGGTTCTGCGACGCGACTCCACAATGAGAAGGCCAAGAGCGACGCCGTCGGCAGCACGAACGTCCAGAAGAGCAGGGTGGTAATGGCGTCATCGTTTCTTCGTTTGAAGAGATCGCGGACGACGAGCACCACCAGAACGAAAATGACCGGTGAGAGATACAGAACCTGACCACCCGCCGTTGCGGCAAAATTCCGGAGCGAAAAGCCAGCGCCACCTTGCGTGTCGATGAACCGGTGCCGGAGCATCGGCCAGTGAGCGTTCGCTTCAAACGAAATAATGGGCGCCAGAACCACGAGCGAACAGAGCAGTCCGAGCCACGGCCACGCGGTTCGCTTGTGGCTCGCGCTCGTTCCCGTGACGGTCAGGTACACGATGGGCAGCGAGACCACGAGCAAGAGTCCTGTCGCTTTGGCAGACGCACCAACACCCGCCATGACCCCCGCGCCCAAGAAGAACGCTGCAGCGCGCGCGCTCTTGGGATCGGCTTCGAGTCCGGCGCCCGCAAAGCCGAGAGCCGCAAGCCACGCGAACGCGAGTGGCAAATCGGGTGTGAGGGCATACAGGCCGATCGCGACTTCGGGCACGACGGCGAACACGAGCGCTGCAGCCAAAGCCGCGCGCTGAGTTGCGCCGAGTCTTCGCGCGACGATCGTGATGAGCCACGGCAGCGCAGTGGAGAGCACAGCGGTCACCGAATGAATCGCGTAGGGCGTGGGAGGGTCGTCCCCCGCGATGCCGCGCGCGAGTTGCCCGACGAATCCAGGATGATCCAGATAGGCCGGCGCGAGATGAAGCGCGTAGCAGGCGTAGAGCGCCTCGCTGTCGCCGAAGCCGATGTGCCGTGCGGCGTACCAACGAATGGACACGAGCACGACCGAGACCGCGAGCATCGTGAGCAAGATCGGATCGACCGGCGTGCTCTCAGTCTTGGCGACTTCGGGCTCTCTCGGCGTGGCCTTCGACGGGGCGGGCTTCCTTTTCTTCTTCTTCTTGCGCGCGGCTGCCATTGGCGGCCTTGCTTATAGCCGCATTTGTCACAGCCACCGCATGATCATCTCGCACACTTCGCGCGATGGCTCGCGCTTGTCGCCAAAGAGCGGGAGCAGTTCGTCGCATGCGCGCAGCATCGGCTCGCGGTCCTTGCCGAGGACGCCTTCGAGCGCTCGCACCATTTTGGACGCGCGTGCGTCGCGTTGCATGAGTTCAGGAAATGCCATTTTCTTGAGCAGGACATTCGGGAGGGCAAAAAATTCCGTGCGCAAGAACGGACGAACGACGATCTCAGTGGCGAGACCCACGCGATAGCTCACGACTGGGACGGCGCGGGCGAGTGCAGCCTCCAACGAGACCGTGCCAGACGCGCAGAGCGCGGCATCGAAGGCTCCAAGTAGATCGCTGGCGCCGCGCGACGCATCGACGCGCACGAGCGGAACCCGCCATTTTCTTGCCGCTGCTTCGATTGTGACCACGGACTCTTTTCCCAGAGACGACGCCACCAGCAAGCGTGCATCGAGGCTCGCGCGGTCGCGTCGGACCACCTCGTAGGCTTCGAGCATCGGCGTGAGCAGCGCATCGACTTCGTGCGGGCGACTGCCGGGAAGAATGGCAACAGCCGCTGCGCGTGGCGTAAGTCCAAGAGTTGCGCGCGCCGTCGTGCGATCGAGAGGAGTGTCCTCGAGCGCAGGGTGACCGACGTAGTGCGCGTCCACGCCTGCTTGTCTCCAGAGATCTTCTTCGAACGGCAGGATCACCGCCATGCGATCGATGTGCTTTTTGAGTTTTTGCGCGCGACTCGAACGCCACGCCCAGATTTGCGGCGCGATGTACCAGAGAACGCGGATCCCCTTTGATTTGAGGCTCGCCGCGAGGTTCATGTTGAACTCGGTGTAGTTGACCAGCAACGCCGCAGCCACCGGTGCGCGCGATCGAATCGCAGCATCGATCTTCATCCGCGCGTGCGCGATCGACAACGCGCGCACGGCGACTTCGGTCACACCGACCGCGGTCGCGCCTTCGAGAGTCGACACGAGTTCGGCGCCAGCTTGCCGCAACGCCGCTCCGCCCATGCCGAACACACTTACGCCTTGCCCCACCAGACGAGCCACCACGGCGGCCGCCGCGCGGTCACCAGATGCTTCTCCGGCAACGACGAGCACGCGCGCGCTCAAGACGCTTCGATCACCCTCTTGCGAACACGCGCGACGACCATCGCCAACGCGCCGAGCACCACCAGCCACCCGCTCGCCGACGCACCACCGCTTGCTTCTTGGCAGCCAGACTTCGTCCCGCCACATTCACCGAGAAAACCATGACGTGGCGTGGGATCGCACGGACCCTGCGCCACGGGACCTGTCGCAGTGACGTGCGTACCATCGGGTTGATACACCGCGCACACACCCGCGATGTCGTCCGACGCGAGATTGTTCATCGTCGGTTTGTATTGGGCAAACATGGTCGCGCTGGAATCACCCGTGTGAGCAAGTCCCAGAAAATGGCCTGCTTCGTGAGTGATTGCCGCGAGGAAGGCAATCGGCTTGTCGGCCGTCGGATCGCCCAGCGCAAACTTCTGCTGAAACGTATTGATCTCCATGTCGGCGTCGAACAATTCACCCGTGGTGGGGTCGTAGGTCACCGTGGTCAACGCGATGGTGTTGTTGGGATCGTCATGCGGCCAGCCGCCGTCGCGAAAGATGATCACGTTTGAGTTGCCGATGGTGGTGTCGCGATTGTACTGCACCTGATCGCAGGCAGCCGCGCCGAGGTAGCGCACTTCGATGCTCACATTGGACGCGCCGCCCGTAGACGGACAAGACGCGCCCTTCCACTTTGCAAACGCTGCTGTGAGGTTTTGCACGGCATCGTCGAATGCGATCTGCTTGCTCGCGCTTCTCTGCATCGCGAAGCCAACGCATGCGTTCTTCCAGAAGAGCGGGAGACCCTGCGTCCAGCAAGGCGTGTCGGGACTGGGGGAGAACTCTCGCGGAATCGCCTTGCTCGTCGTGCGACAAAACGCGTTCGCGCTCGCGGGAACGAGCATCAACACCGTCGCGCAAACGAGGCTAGTGAGCCGCATGCGTCCGCGTCCAAGCGGAGGTGATCAGCTTGCGTGTGTCTTCCACGGACTTGCCGGCGAGCACAGAAACAGCCGGTTGCGCAGCTTCTGGAGCGCGCGCTTGCAGACGCGCGACGATGTCTGCACGCGGGGGCAAGTTAGCAACGCGTAATGTTGCCTGCACCCGCAAGCCACGCGTGGTCGAGTCAGTCTCGAGAGGAAACTCACCTTGCGCTCGCGCCACCACGCTCATCGCGCCCTGCGCGTTTATTTTGAGAAAGAGCACATAGCGATGGCCACTGGTGAATGTCGCTTCGCCTTCGACCTGTTGACCGACATCGCCAACTTCGCCGCCGAGCGTTCGGATCCAAACGTCGTGGTCGACGCTGCCGGCGATGACGTCGTCGACGTGCGCGTGGGTGTACGTGACGATGCGGCCGTCCTCCCAGACGCTCTGCGCATCGAGCGGTGTCGCGATTGCCGCCGACGAACTCTCTTCGAGCAGAGCGTCGAACACGACCGTCAACGAGACCGAGGCGCGTGCGTCGCGAGAGACGATTGCAGCCGCGAAGACCGCCGCGATCAGCGCACTCTTACGCATGCATCGAAGCTTACCACTTCACCAGAGCGCAGCCCCAGTGAATCCCCGCGCCAAGCGCGAGCAGCATGTTGAGCTGCCCCTTCTTGAGTTTGCCGGCGCGAGTGAGTTCGTCGATGAGGATCGGCAACGTGCCTGCGCTCGTGTTGCCAAAGCGGTCGATGTTCATCGGCATCTTCTCGGTCGGCACACCCAGCACGTCGCGGATGTACTCGTTGATACGAGTGTTCGCTTGATGCGCCAAAAACCAATCGATGTCGCCGAGAGTCGTCTTGGTGTCCGCGCACAGTGCACGCGCGGTCTCGGGCAATTTGGTCACCGCGTACTTGAAGAGTTCTTTGCCATCCATCTTCGGGATGTACGCACGACGATCGAGCAGATCTTGGTTCCAATACGGGCGCGTCCGAAAACCGCCTGCTTCGACGTAGAGCAAGCGCCCGCCGTTGCCGTCCGTGCGAACGCGACAGCCTTTGAGGCCCGCGTCTCGATCGGTCTTTCGAAACAGCAGCGCACCGGCGCCATCGCCGAACAAGATGGCGAGCGCGCGATGCTCGTCGGTCTTGGTTTTGGCTTCGTCGCTTGCTTCGCGTGTGCAACCGGGCTCGAGCAAGCTCCAGTCTTCGTAAGGCATGAAGCCCGCGTGCGCCTCGGCGCCTACGAACAAGATCGTCTTGGCGGTGTCACTCGCGATGAGACCGTTGATCACTTGCAGACCAAAAATCATCGCCGCGCACTGCTGGCGAATGTCGAGTGCCGGCACGTTGTCGAGACCGAGCTTGGCGCTCAGCAACGCGCCCGGACCCGGAAAAATGTGGTCTGGCGTCATCGTCGCGAAGACGATGTAATCGATCTCGTTCTTGTCGATCCCCGCGCTCTCGATCGCGCGCTTGGCTGCCTCGACCCCAAGGTCGCTCGCGCCAATGCCTTCGGGCGCGTAGTGACGCTGACGAATGCCTGAGCGTTTAAATATCCATTCGTCGTTCGTGTGCATGACACGCGCGAGGTCGTGGTTGGTGACCGGTTTTCCCGGAACGTAGTGGCCCGTTCCAATCAGCTCAAAGCCCATGGCGGAGGCCACGAGTTAGTGCACATCCACCATCAACGCCACACTCTTCTCGGTCACGTTGTCGTCAGCACTGGCAGGAGTAGCTCGCGCCGCTCGGCTTGCATGACTTGCCGCCCACGCCCAAAAAGCCGCATCCGCAGAAGCTACCGCAGCAACTGTTTCCGCACGAACCGCAGTTGCCGCCGCCGTTGAGCTGGGTCTCGCAGCCATCTGCGGGGTTCTTGTTGCAGTCGCCCCAATTGGGTTCGCAACCGCCGCATGAGCCCGCGGCACAGAGAACGTGCTGAGGACAGTCGGAGTTGCTGCAGCATTGCTGGCAGGTGCCGTCTTTACAGTCGACGAGGCCGATGTCGCAGTCACACCCAGCGTCGCCTTTGACGAAGGTGCTGTTGCACGCGAAGTCGCATGCGCCTTCGGGAGTGCAACTCGGAGTTGCGTTCGTCGGCCGTGCACAAGCGCCCGTGCACCCTTTGGTGCATCCTGCGTCAGGCGAGTTCGAGTTGTCCGGTTGGCAACTGTTGGTGCCGCACGCGTGAAAGCCTTTTGCGCACTGCGAGCAATTCGGACCTGTTTTGCCGGTCGGGCACGCGACACCAGAATCTT
>JAYVXK010000662.1:0-5364 GCA_043785265.1 Myxococcales bacterium
ATCATCAACCACGCCACCATTAAATCCGCGCCTCACGCTGTGATGGGCGCGATGATCGCGAACCGAATGCAGCCACCGTCGACTTTCGCGAGAGGCGCAGCGAGCGCTTAATTGCACAGTCCTGCGTCTACGCACGCGACCTCGCATTCACCACGAGCTTTTTCTAGCGCCACCAGATCGGGAAACGCCACATAGCAGTCGCATGCTGCGGCGTCGTCGTAGCACGCGTCTCTACACTGGCCATAGGCTACGCAACGAGGGGTGACTGGCTCGCACCCGTGTTCATAGGCACAACACCTGGCCCCGATGCATGCCGCGCAAGCCCGCGTAGGCGGTAGGCCGCAGTCGAAGACGTCAGCCTCGCTTGGCGCGTCCGTCGCGCCATCCGTTGCACCGCCATCCATGGGGCTTGGTGTCCTCCCGCACCCAAGCAAAAGAAGCAAAACGATTGGGGTCCCCAATCCCTTTTGCATCACAGCCCCGAAACGAACAGTGGGGTGGTTTGTGGGCCGCTGGGTTGACCAGTAGCCAGTTGGCCAGACTGATTATCGCCCCAGCAATACAGCGCGCCCGATGTGCTTATTGCGCAAGAGTTGAACACCCCCGCGGCGATGTCGTCCACGTCCGCGATACCAAGAACGGGTGCGAATTCGCTTCGCGACTTTGTCGTGCCGTCGCCGAGTTGCCCGCGATCGTTAAGGCCAGCGCAGGCCACTGTGCGATTTGCCATCCTCACGCAAGCGTGAAGTCCGGCTGCTACAACCTGCGCGACGTTGGACAACGGCAGAAGCACTGGCGTCAGATGTTGCTCGGCAAGTTGACCCGAGCTGCCAACGCTTACACCCCACCAAGCGACTGTGTGGTCGGCCAACAACGCATAGGCTGCACCCCCCCGGCAAGCGATGTCGATTACAGTGGTAACGCCGAGGACAGGGGACAAGGTGTCTCGTGGTGTCGTGGTCCCGTCACCCAACTCTCCAAACTTGTTGCGCCCTGAGCACTTCACGGTGCCATCGAACAGGGCGCAACTGAAGTCGACGCCCATAGCCACTTTAACTGCGCCGGTGAACGCCGATACAATGGTCGGGGTTGGATGGTTGCCGAGTGACAATCCTGGCAGCTCGCCGAAGCCATTGGGACCCCAGCACGCGAAGCGACCGTCCTTCAACTTTGCGCACGTTGCCCTTCCAGAGCCGCGATTCATGACCGCTATGGCGTTGGAAATACCAAGTACAGTAGTTGGCGTTGGTAGTCCGTTCGACGCAGCATCGCCATTCCCCACACTTACAAAACCCACACCAAGCTGTCCCGCCGAGTTGGCGCCCCAGCAGCGAAGCGTACCATCAACCAGTCCCGCGCATACGTGCCCTTCATCGCCCGCAACGTCTACGACACCCGACAGGCTAGCGATCAGCGTGGGGGTATATCGGTCGACGAACGTCCCATCCCCTAAAGTTCCTAACAGGTTCCAACCCCAGCAGCGAAGTAGCCCGGCACGTTGGAAACAAATGGACGCCTCATCGAGCGAAACCTGAGGCTTGCTAGGGCCGGCGTCAAATCCTGAATCCCTCGGCGTGGGCGCATCATCCAATGATGCCCCGTCAGGGTCGAGATCGAGGCCTGTACGTGCACCACATGCCAGCACCAGTCCGATGGCTAGGGCTTGACGCAATTTCCCACCGCATCGCAAGTCCCTAAGCCAAACTCGTCGCAGCATTTCCCAGAAACCTTGCAAAATTGGTATTTGGTCGTGTCGCAGCAGACGTGTTTACTCGGGGTGGTCGAACTCGTCGAGCAAGGGTTCAGCACGTCGGTGCAGCAGGCCTCTGCGTCGCCGCACACAAACGGATCAGCGCAGCAAGTGTCCTTCTGCTTTGGGACCCCGATGCAAGTCTCCTGACTCTTGCAGCATGGTGTGTTGCCCACATCGCACACGGTCTTCGGGAGGCAGCATTGAATCGGTGACATGCCCAGCTTGGCACAAATTTTCCCTGGGGCGGTGGTCTTATTGCAACAGGAGAAGTGGTCAGCGCAGAGTCCTGAGCCCTGAAGAACATCGGCGTCGCAGACACCACAGTGGGGAGATTCGGTGTTGCTCTTCCCAGGTAGGCAACCTTCACCAGGCTTGCAACAGACTCCGGCGCAAACGATTTGCTTCGGTGGGCAACATTCGTCAGTTGGGACGCTCCCGCCCTCTTGTCCCGCGAAAGCGCAGCTGTCGTCTTGATTGCAACACGACACGCCATCACACACCTGCTTGCCCGCAGGACAGCAGCTGCCGTTGTTACGAAAGATGCACGCGTCGCCATCGTTGCAACAATTCTCGCCGCAATCGAACGTGCCAGGCCCACAGCAATTCTGTCCCACCGCGCTCGCACACTTTTCGCCAGATTGACAGCAGTACGCCCCGTCCCCACAAGGCACAGGACAACATGGAGCTGAAACACCAGTATTGCCGTTCGCAGAGCCACAGTCCCCGAGGCAGTTCCCAAAGAATACCCAGCAGAAGATGAAGCCAAAGGGGATGTTAAGGCAGGCAACGAGTTTTCCCACGCAGCCCCAACGACAATCGTCACACATGTCATAGCCACCGCCGGTATTGCCATGAGCGTGTGGTGCTATTTGGTATGCAACGTCAGTAACCTTGGAAGTATCGTCGGTGCACGACGCCCACGCGTTCGGTGAAGCGCTGACTACTTCTAAGAGCTTATCGAATGCGACGCGCTGGGGTCCGGTTGGAGTAAGCGAGGGTACTGGCGACCCGTCCAGAAACGTGGTTGGTGCCACGTTCGCAGCAAACACGACGTTCTTGCCATCGATGGTGCCAACAACCCAGTCATTTTCTGACGTGAGGATGGCGGAGTGCACAGCAAAGGCAGGCCCAAACGTGGCACGGACATGGACGGTCCCGCCCACCTTCGTCATTTCCGTGTGGACGTAGGCTTCTCCTAAAGCAGTAGCGTCGATGGTCGTTCGCTCGCGCTCCGTCTTGATCGTCATCGTACTTTGGCCAACCGCAAAACTGTGCGTCTCCACGCCGCTCTGTACACTGCACATCGCGACGAGCGAGGGTGCTGGTGCATCGCCCACGGAGCTACAAGCCAATGCTGCGAACGCTGCCGCAGCAGCTACCGTGGCTGGGCGGCTGAGGAATTTCATCTCTTCACCCCTTTGGGACACATGGCCGAACCTAGTCCCGCGTAGTTCCGTGGCTGACATTAACACTACTGCCGGACATCTGGCGGGAAGTTCCACGTTGATCGAAACAAGCAACGCTTGCCCCGACAAATCACCTCAATTTGCCGGGAAAACGACAGAAAACGAAACGCGCTACGCAACCGCTCGCTGAGTGAGTTGCGTCATCAGGGGGCGCACGACATTGGTGAATCCCGTCTCTCGAACCCGACGGCGTTTGGGTTCATCGAGGATGCCCCAGCGGTCGAGCCCAGCGGCCGTTGGCAGGGCAGGCGCACTCCACGAGACAACCTCGGCTTCGATCACCGACGCAAGCTCCGGCGACTGCTGAAGCGCCCAGGCAGCAAACGCATAGGCCAACTCCGCATGGCGAGACTCATCCTCCGCGATGACCGCGAGCGCGTCTCTCAGTGACGGAATCTCGACCAGATCAGCCGCCGAGCGTACCTCGAGCGCCGCGAGTGTCTCGCCGATCATTCCTTCGCGGACAGTCAGACGAAGCACGCTCTGGAGAGTCGTCTCGTCTTCGAACGCGCGGTCGATGGCCAGCGCGCCCGGCCCGAGCGTGGTGCCAGAGAAGGCATGCACCAGCCCGAAGCCGAATCGCGCGTGACGTGTCTCATCCGCCATCGCCTGCGTTGCACGCCGGACGAGATCCGACGGAGCGCCCAACGCGAGCAGCTGCAGACTAAAGCGTGCAAAAGACGCGATCGAAGCATGTTCGGCAAGAGCCCAGTCGGTGTAGTGCCTCACCAGCGCTTCGCGTTCGGCGCGATTGGGAGACCCGTCGACGTGCACCACGTCCGCCCAACCCGTGCACGACTGGAGCGCCGCCACTCTTGCCGTGCCATCGACGAGGAACGGCCGACCTTCGACGTCGATGATGAGGGGTTGCTTCACAGGCGTGACGACCTTCTGCGGGTTCTTCTTCACACGAGCGGAGGCCGAGGCACGCGGAGGTGGTGCCACGCTCGCGATTGGCGCTTCACTCGCGGACGTCTCAGGAGCTGCCGACGATGCCGAAGCGACGGGAGTGATGGCTGGCGCCGCGTCGAGAGGCGCGATCATGCCGACGGGAGCACCAGATGCAGGCGGAACGACAACGACATTCTCCGTCGGCGGAGGCATCGTCTGAGGAGCGCACCCTGATGTCGAGAGCATGAGAGAGATCGCTCCGAAGAGTGATCTCGCATGAGACAGCGTCTGGTCGTCCGGGAGGTCGCGTTGGATCGCCATGGCGACAGTCTATGCCACGCGACGATCGTTACGAAGACTGACCCACCAAACTCGCGATCACCTGTGTCGGGTGGTCGTTGGCGCTTTCATGGGTCCGAGCGAGTTGCCGAGTTCGTCGTATTGAACTTCGCATTCAGACTGACCGCCGCCCTGACGAGTCACTGTCACGACGAACTTCGCAGACGCGCGCCCGACGGCGTCGACGTACGTGGCTGCGACGCGATCACACGTGGGCGGCGGCGAGAACATCGCCACCTGACAGACCACGATGAGTTCGTTGGGCATGCCTGACAGATCGCCGCCATCGAGATCTTGCATGACCGTCGCGAAGTCTTTCATCTCGACGACCATCGCCTGCTGACACCCGAGCGCGCGGATCTCGGCAGCGCCAGGCGCTTTAAGCCCTTTGGCCGTGAGCTTGGTGCCGTCGTCGATCACTTTGAAAGTCGTCTTTCCTGCGTCACTCGTGGCGAACACTGCGATCGCGATCGCAATCGCAGCCACCATCAAACCAAGCGTCCCCATGGCAATCGAGAGAGCAATCACGCAGCCGCGGCCCTTTTTGGGGGGAGTGAGCGGCGGTCCGTGCGGCATCATCGACCGAAACATACCGCGCGATGACGCATGACGCCGCGCTTTCGACGCGTCGCGGTGTTGCCCCAAGGCATGATTGCTCGTTACAACTCGTGCTGTGGAGTCTCTCTCGACAGACCGTTTGGAGTTGGTGCCCATCACACGGGCGCTGGTCGAAGCCGTGCTCGTCGAAGATCGCATCACTGCAGAGCGCATCGTCAACGCGAAGTTTCCACGAGTGTGGCCAGGCAAGGCGCTCATCGAGCGTGCGTTCTCGTGTCCACTCGAGAAGCTTCGCGAAGACCCCGACAGTTGGTTGTGGGGCGCGCGCGTGCTGGTGAGTCGCGAGCGCGAACACGA
>JAYVXK010000663.1:0-5359 GCA_043785265.1 Myxococcales bacterium
CTCGTAAGCGAAGTGCTCGACGTTGGATCCGAGCCAATCCGCGACCGCACAGAGGCCGCCGATACGCTGGACGAGCGGACCATCTGCTATCGATGGCCACGGCAAGGCCGCACCTTGGGCGACAAAGAATTCCACTACACAGGTCTCGAACGCACCGCGTGCGAATTCGTCCTCTTCGCGAACGGCGCGCGGCAGACTGCTGCGGCTGGGGTCTGGTTCGTCGCGCGACGGAAACTCGCCGTGGTGACCACAGACAGCGCGAAGGATCGGTAAGGCGCTCGGTCCGAGATGAAGGAGGAGACCTGCAGCCGCCAGCGCGTTATCCTCGATCTGGCGAAAACCTTCGACGCCGTGATCGTATTTCCCTTGAGGGATTGTCGCAGTGTGTGGACGCAGAGCGTTGGCAACGTGTGGTGCCTTTCGCTGGAATCGTGTGTCGATCTTCCCAATGTCGTGAAGTGCGCACGCTGAGGCGAACGTGACCGCGACGACCTTTGGATCGATTCCGGTGCAAGCGGCGAGTTGCCCTCGGAGCGCCGAATTGTTCTCGACGAGAATGAACGCGCAGGCGGCTGTGTCGAGCGAATGTCCTAGGACGGTGTGGTGGTTGCGGCCCTGATCTGCGAAGTCGGTACTCGCTTTGCCCCAGTAAGACGCGAGAATGTCAGAAGTTGGGTTCCGCGCGACCGACGTCATGCTCGAACTCGTTGACGGCGCGAACTCTCGCACCAGGTAGTGTCGATCTTCATCACCCCATCACCGTAACTCCGCATCGCGTCCTATCCGCTGGCTCGAATACGAGCCGCAGGACGCTTGCGCAGTCCCGCTACGTTACGCGCGAGCGCTCCGCTAGCGAGGGTGCGTACTGCTTCGCTCAGCACTTCAGTCTCGCACTGTGCCGCAGCTCCCAGTCCCACGACGAATCGCGCCACCGCTGCGAGCCCAGATCCACTTGCAAGGATCCGAACGGATCCATCTGGGAGACTCTCTCCGCGCATTCCGGCCACCAGGTTTCGCGCCACCCATCGCGACTCGGGAGATCGAACCACGAACGAGACCTCCCCGCTCGCGGGCTCAAACCAACCGTCCACGCTCTCGCGTAATCGCTTGTCGACCTCGCGCCCGTTCGCTTCTCGGAATGCCTCAACCGAATCGAGCGACGCGCGGGCGAGGTTACTCACGCGGAAGTACCGTAGTTCCCCGCTTCGGTGGCATACCGCGAGAAAACGGGACGGCGGTCCTGGAAGCACGCGAGCGATCGATACGTGTCGTTCGCACGCATCGCCGCTGCGTTGTGAGAAGTACTTCATTTTGAGCGCGACGCGCTTCGTCGCGGCGTCTTCGACTACGCCTAGCAGCAAGTCTTCCTCTGCCGAGAGACGAGGAGCTTCCACGTGACTTGGAGATGGCACATTTGGCTGGCGCTCGAGCAACCGCTTCAGCAGAAGGTCACGCTCCCCACAACGCGGCGAACGAGCAAGCACGCGCACGAGCGCGGCAGCGTCCTGGCGACGGAGCAAAATCCCGGCGGGATGCCAACCCGACGCCATCTCCCAAAACACGTCAGGATGATCCTTCACGCTGGAGAGCGGGAACCGTGCGGCGATCTCGGTCATGTGGCGACGTAGCGCCGCCCGCTCTACGCCAACATGTCGCGCCAGTTCGGCTTGACGCCACCGTCGGCGCGTACCGAACGCGTCAAGGATACCAAGCACGGTCTCTGTTCCGCTGCGCTTCCCCATGACTGTAGGGTACTGCCCCCCAACCTGATCACGAACATAAGATCGCGGCAACCTTAGAATCCGCTCTGAGCCTCAAATCCGAGCGCGCGGAGAGCCAACATTTCTGACCTAAGTCACGTACTACGTACCCCACGCTTGCGCACATGGTTGAGAACACACCGCCGCCGCTGAATCGCTGAAGGCTGCGAAAGAGTCTGGCAGATCGATCTGCCGTTCATTTTGCAACTTTCTTAGCAACCCTTCCTGACCCCGGTCGATGAACGGTCATCGCCAATACCGGCGAGTCAGGAGTTCATCATGAAAAAGTCTACCCAATCGATCGTCACCATCAGCCGTCCCATCGCAGAGCAAGCGCCCGCGCGTGCTCTCCAATTCCTGCGCACCATCGGAACTGATTCCGCTATCTGCGCAGCGCTACAGAAAACAGGATTCCAGCTCGACGACCTTAAAGAAGGTTGGTCACTCGTCCTCAAGGCATCCGGAACATTCAACCCAGACCACGTCACCGCCTCGCCCGTCGCGGACGCAATCAACCAACTCGAAGCGTGGCGCTCTGCCACCTTCCTACGTGCTCGCGGCGCGCTTCATCGTTTGCATCCCGAGCAGGAAGCCTTCGTCTTCGACAACCTCGCCAGCGGCGCTGGTGTCGCGGCCGTCATCTCTGTCGCCATCTTTCTCGATCGCTTGCACGCGCTCGAGAACTCCCCCGACCGCAAGTCGACCCGCAAGGCCGATCACGCGGCGCTCGCAACACTCGAGAGGCGTGGGGTCACGCCGGAAGAGCGCAAGCACATGCGCCATCTGGTCGACCTCGTCGAAAGCAGCGCAGCCGTCGACGGCGACAATGTGATCGAGCCCATCACCATCGACGCTCGACTTCAAGCCCTCGCGGCACTCCACGCATGGCTGCAAGACTGGTCCGACTCCGCGCGCTCGGTCATCAAGCGCCGCGACCAACTCCTACGCCTCGGCATCGGCAAACGCCAAAAGCGAACACCCGCGCCTCCCCCAGTCACCACCCAACCCCGCCCCGCACCCACCGCGGTCGCGGAACTCCCCTCCCCCACAACGCAGGCCCTCCCGCCCGCCCAACTGAACGGCCACAGCCACGCCTGACCGCACAACCCAACCGACAACGCGCGTCTGTCTATCAAAAGCAGGCGCGCGTTCTCGTTAAACCTTCCCATCATACTCTGCTCTGCTCCTCGTTAAACCTTCCCATCATACTCTGCTCTGCTCTCCTCTTCCCACCCCCGCCAACCTGCGACCCCCACCCAGACCGGTGGCGGAGCGTGCGCCGCCCTTGATCGGGACCGATGGATACCCACTCCCCCCAGCCACCCACCGCAACCCGACCCCAGCCACCACCCAGCTCCATCGGGCACGAGCGAGGGTGGTGCTCGTCCGCCACCGTGCCACAACCTTCCAGTCGCAGGTGCCCCTTTTCTACGCAGGCAGCGCCTTAGATCGAGGCTTCCGCAGCAACGGCATCACCGCATGAAGCGCCGCCCCAATGGTCGACCCATTGTTGATGACCGCCGCCATCACCGGATTGATAAACCCAAACGCCCCCGCAGCAATCGCCAGCGCATTCGGCACGAGCACGATCCCCAACACTTGCTTCACACGCGCCATCGCTTCGTCCGCGACATTGAACACGATCGGAAGTCTCTCGAGGCCGCCTTCGAGCAGCACCACGTCTGCAGTCTCGAGCGCGACGTCCGTGCCGCCGTGCAACGAGATGCCGATGTCGGCCACGGCGAGCGCGGGCGCGTCGTTGATGCCGTCACCCACCATCGCGACTTTGCGGCCCTCGGCTTTGAGTTTGCGGATGACGTCTGCTTTGTTTTCGGGGAGCACTTCGCCGATCGCTTCGTCGATGCCCAGTCTGCGCGCGATCGCCTGCACGGGGGCGAGCGCATCGCCCGAGAGCAACATGATCCTGCGACGACCGTTTGCTTTGAGTGTTTGCACCACCTGAGCGCTCTCTGGTCGGGGCGCGTCGGCGTAGCCCATCACACCTGCGAGCACTCCATCGATCGCGACCAAGACGCTCGAAATGCCGCCTTTTGCGAGGTCATCGCGCGCTTGGTCACCTGGGACTGGATCGATGCCCAACTCACGCATCATGCGCGGATTGCCGACGTGCACGCTGTGGCCGTTTACCCGCGCGGAGAGTCCGAGGCCGATGCGATATGTCTCGGACTCGTGCTCGGGTTCCCATGTTTGCGCGGAGGTCTCTTGGGCATGACGACGAATCGCGTCTGCGATGGGATGGTGTTGATTGCCTTCTGCGCTCGCTGCATAGCCGATGATGTCTTCGCGTGAGAATCGATCGCTCGTGGGCGACACGTCCGTGACATGAGGCACGCCGAGAGTGAGTGTGCCGGTCTTGTCGAACACGATGGTGTCTGCTTCGGCGAGGCGCTCGAGAAAAGTTGCTCCTTTGACGAGCACGCCTTCGCGCGCGGCGACGGTCATCGCAGTGAGAGCTGCGGTGGGCACTGCGACGCGGACGCCCGTGCCGAAGTCGGTGATCAGTACGGCCGTGAGTCGGTCGACGACTCCGCTCGCGGCCCACGCAGCGCCCGCGGCTGCGAAGGTCGGCAGCACGAGTTTGTCGGCATATTTCTCGGAGTTTTTTTGCAGGGTCATGGGTTTGCTGCCCGCGCCCTCGAGGATCTGCACGATGCGCGCGGCGACTGTGTCACTGCCCGCGCGCTCGACTTCGACGACAGCTTGACCGTGGACGACCACACTCGCGGCCATCACGCGATCGCCCGCGAGTCGGTCGCGCGGGACACTCTCGCCTGTGAGCGCCTTCTCGTCGACGAGCAGACTGCCCTCCACGATGATGCCATCTGCGGGCACGCGACCACCAGGGTAGATCACAATGCGCAAGCCCGGTTTGAGTTCGCGCGGGTGAACCTTCTTGACGTGGTGAGCAGCGTCGATGACGAACGCCTCGCCATCATCGAGTTGCATCAAGCGAGAGATCGCCGTGCGCGCTCGTGCCTGTGTGCGATCGAGGATGAGATCGCCGACCGCGAGCAACGTGGTGATGACACTCGCCGTGATGGGCTCGGCGCGGATGACACACACGGTGATGGCGACTGCGTCCATGACATCGACGTTGGCGCGCCCGTTTGCGAGACTCTGGATCGCCCTACGAAATGGGGGAATCGACGTGATAGCGACCGCACCCAAGATGATCGGCGTGGGTACGAGACCTGTGATCGAACCCACGAGCACTGCCCCCGCAAACCCAGCTTTGACCCACTCGACATACGGTGGTTTGACGGCAGGTGCGCCTGCGGGCCACGCGGCGGGCGAGGTCTCCGCGACCTGGGCGAGGAGCGCAGCTGACGTGGTCGTCTGCGGATCGAAGAGCACCAGAAGCGCACCGCTGGCGGGCGATGCGCGCGCACGCTCCACACCTGGCAAGCTCTCGATGAACGCGGTCAGGCGTTCGAGCGCGCCTTCACCTTTGGTGATGACCTTGAGGCGCACGCGGCCTGGGAGCTCGTGGGCGATCGTGATCTCGACGGGCTTTGGCACTCGCGCGATGGGGCGGAGGACGCGAAGGCGATCGAGCAAGGCGCCTTCGAGAAAACGCG